>CAMLRB010000250.1 GCA_946482295.1 uncultured Bacteriovorax sp.
CGGCTTCCATCGATAAGTTGAAAAGTTTTTTTAATACGTGACTTATAAAAATCATGTCTCCTTTTCCTTCGACGTAAATGTTATAGCTTTTCATAACTTTCTCCCTCTTAATTCATAATTATTGCTCGCAACAAATTTGATGTCTGAATAATCTCGAAGTATCGGAACTACAGCGCCAGTCTCAACATGCCTCTCCATTGTAATTATCCTCGATTTTTCTTTAAATAAATCAATGTTTGTGCTATTAAGAAAACTAATAAATACTTTAAGCCATTCATCATTGTGAGTAGTGACGAACAACTGCACGTTAAAGTCGTAAGCGATTACAAAAATCACCTCCATGAACTCCTTAAACCTTGAGTAGTGCACTCCGACATCAATCTCATCAATCATTAACGTTTTTCCTTTTGCAGCATACAGTTGTACTAATATCCTGAAAAGCTTATTTGCACCCTCACCGTAATTGTACAATGGCATCGAAGTTTCAATATTATTAACGATCTCTCCAATCATTATGACATCGTTATCAGGATTTATAGATATGTCATTTATATTCGGGATGAAAAGCCTCATCTTTTCAATGAAAGAATCACGATTGCTTTTTCTCATACCTATTTCGCTAAAATAAACAGATGAGAGATTGTCTAAATAACCTTTACCAAACGGAACAAATGGTATGTGTTTTATAAACTCCGCATTGTTCAATTGATTTCTAACAATAGATAATATATTACTTATTTTAACTGGTCCGTTCCTCTCCTTAATTGCCAAATAGTTCTTAGGATCTCCTTCCAGATTTAAATTAGTTTCTAAAAGTTCACTCCTTGAGGGGTATCTAATTATGTAATTCCAAGACGTCCTTCCATTTTGCAATTCGAATTCAAATTGTGGCGTTTGAGATTTAATCGTAATTATATGCTTGAGAAAATCTTGTTCTTTTCCACTTTCCTTTTCAGAATTATTATTGCGCTGCTTTAATGTGAAAAGTATGTTTCTTAGAAACAAATCAGGATCGGGTGAGAATAAAAGAGCTTCCAGTAGGCTCGTTTTCCCGCTGTTATTATTTCCGAGAATCACATTGAATTGTCCTAATCTATTAAGTTCTAAATTGTCAAATCCTCTAAAATTCCTAATTCTTATTGTTTCATAATGGTTTTTAGGCGTTTTCTCAATTTCTTTTGGTGTTTCTGAAATCGAGTTGATTTCTTCAATAGTCCAAACTCCATTTGACGATTCAAAGGGGAACTCTCTTGATAAAAAGGCTGCATTTAGTTGTATTAGTCTTTCAGACTCATTTGTAACTTCTATTAGGCTCTTCCATTTTGCTTTTGTCCACCTTTCCTTTAAAAAAATTGCAGTGAATTCATCTTTTACAACTGATAAACAAAATTCAAACAGCTCTGTAGATTTTTGTGGAGTAATGGAGTTCTCTACTTCACACCCAACCTCGTTAATTAAATTAAATTCTCCTAGAATTACACAAGCAATAAAAATATTGTACAGTAACTCTTTTTTTTGTTTAGAATTAGATATTTGTATTTTATTTTCTTGGAAGTATGCAATAATGGAAGATGAGAGAGTGCGCCTTTCTCCTTGATTTATTCCAAGGCTTAATAAACGCCCTTTCCAAAGAAACTCCTCTTCCAAATTTTGTTCATCCACAGCTTTTTCTATACTAGCACGAATATAATCTGGAAAATATTTTGGCGGGTCGGCAGCATTTATTATACGATCCCACGCATCAATAGCGTTTTTAAATTGTTTATTTTCGAAGTATAGTTGACCAATTAGATTCCACAATTCTTGGTCTTCATCTCTTCCTGCACTTTCCAAAACATAAACTATTTCTCTTTTTTCCTGTAAATTTTTGATAGTACCAGCATAGCTAATTAGTTTAGATGTATATTCTGAATACCAATCAATTTGAGCAGTTACCTCGGCAATAATGTTCCGTAAGCCATAAGCTTTTGCTAGTTCGTCTCTCGTCCAAGCCCCTTCAACCATAAGTTTTGCAATTAATAACCGAGATTCCTGCCTGTAACCTGAGTTGGATTTTGTTTTAGTTATTAGCTCACTCCAGGCTTTTGCTTTGAAAAAGCAATCTGCGGCTTCGTCAATTTTCTGAGCCTTTAAAAAATGTTCTCCCGCCCTAGACCAATTTTTCTTAATTTTTTCCTTATGCCCCAGGCAGTTATTAGCGTCTTCAATCTTACCAAGTTGTATGAAAATGTTTGAGGCAACTATTAGCCGAGCGGAATTATTGTCGTTGATTCCTTGCTCCATGTCAAGTATAGCGTTGTTTAATGCATCATTTGGTGTACTTTCTTGCACCTCTCTTAGACCAGTATGGGGACTAATTAATACTAAGTCGTCCAAATCATTATACAACTCCCATCTGTTAACCCCGCTTGGGATATTCAACAACGGTTTCCAAAAACTTTCTACCGCTACTTCGCTATCAATTATGATCAACTCGTTTTGGGCACGTGTAATTGCTACATAGAGTTTATTAAAAAAAAATCTTTTTTTGAAATTGGTTGAATTGTCTAGCCATGATAGTTCCCCAAAATCTTTAAGATGTTGATCTCCAAATCCATAAACTACTGTTTGCGAGTATTCTGCACCTTTTGCATCAATACTGCTTTTAATATCGACAAATTCATTCTGATTGAAAATACGTTCATTCTTAATGAATTCATTTTCCTCATTTGAGTCGACAGGTAAAATAAAACATTTGTATTTAAACTTCTTTTCGACTGAAAGGGTGTTTTCAGGTAATAAAATCCATTCTTTGGTATGTAAAATCGGTAGTTTAAAATTCTCACCTGCCCGTTTCGAATCTTGTTTTATTGAAATTTCTTCTCTTAATGATTCTTTTCTGAAATTCTGGATTACGTTTGCTAGCCTAACTATTGGTTTGGATGAACGATAATTGAATTTAGGGTTATAGGTTGACCGTTCTTTTTTATAAATGAAATTGTTCTCTAAAAAGGTTTCATAATACATCTGGTGCAAACGTGTGTCAGAGAAGCCAGTCGGGCTAACCGTTTGTAGGGCATCACCGGCTAGAACAATAGGGATTTGGTTAACGCTAGTAAGGTCGTACCCGAAGAATAATGAAGATTGAATAATCAATCTTAGTTCAATTCTAGTAAAATCTTGTGCTTCATCACAAAATACAACCGCATATCGTTTTGGAAGTTCATTTGGGAAAAATCGTCTTATTTGCCTAACGAGTCTTGTTCTATCCCAATATCCATCATCATAAAGACGAGTTATCAAAGGAATTCCAATACTAATAATTGATTGAAATATTTCAGGGGCGACAATTCTAAATTTCGAAGGAATGCCATTTTCATCGTCTACATATTTTTCTACTGAGTCAATTATCTTATCATCGTAATATCCGAATACGTATGTCGTCAAGACAAACCATACTTCCTCAGCCGAATGCTTCTTTGTTGAACGATTATTAAAAAGATAATTTTCCTTGAAGTTCGTGAAACTTAGATATTTAGATGAGCTAAATGACGGTCTTTCTTCTTCGGGAAGAATACTCAAAAGATGCTCTTTAAAGGAAGAAAAACAATTGCGGATATTATTACGTTGTTCAATAGTCATATCCACACTAAATTCCGGATTGCTGCTTAGAAGCCCTATTACAGCTTGCTTAGTATTCTCCAACAGATGGTCATTTTCTGTTAGAAATATAAGGTCTCCGGTAATTATATCAAATGTCTTATAAAACAAGGCATTTGCGAATAAATAATACAACATTGTAGATTTTCCGCTTCCGGCTTGCCCATTTATGTACGCCGGAAACTTAAAATCATTTAGAAACTGTACTTGCTCGGGAAGTAACGATAGATTGTGTGAGCCGTCATATCTTTGTATTGCAGTCCACAGTTCATCATCGTTGCTGAGTATCCATTGGGGATAAGCACGAAAAGCGTCCTTGCTTACATCTAACAAGCTGTTATACTCGGGAGATGAACTATTTAATTTTTCTTTTGCTTTTCTCCACCGTTCAGCTTGGTCTTTTATAGAAGCTCCATCATGTAATAGGATAACTCTTCTGCCATCTATTTCGTAATCGCTGAATATTACTCCTATTTCGAATTGCTCATATATTGCATGATATAATCGTTTTGATTTATTAATTGCTTCTATTTTTATCCTAGTCTCTTTGAAAACAATGGCCTTAATTACCTCTTTAAATAAAATGATATGCCTTTCCAGCAAGCCGTCGGTTAAAGAATTACTGCTTGAATATTTCACCCATTCTTCACTTTCGTATACGTCAAAATGCAGTTTTATTTTGAATTCTTCGGTCCATTTTATTAATTCATCAGGGACTGTGGGTAAAACTTTTGTAGGTGATGATAGTAGCGCGATATTCCTTTTTTTAAAGTCTGCTATTTCATCTTCTGAAAGTGGGTTTGCCGAAATCCATTCTCCATTACTCAATTGAGGATGAATGACACTGCCCCATGAATAATCAAAACTTTTTTTTGACACATATTCTCTAATAAATAAAACGTGAACTTTTTGGTCTCCCAGTTCTACCCATCGCGGTTCAATGATT
>CAMLRB010000251.1 GCA_946482295.1 uncultured Bacteriovorax sp.
TATGAAAAAGGAAAACACCTTCTTTTTGAATTTAATGGCCAGAATGTCACGGTTTCCACAATGGCCCGCGATCATTTAAAAAATGTCACATTCGCCCAAGTTCAAAATGATCGAGTGATTTATCTGGAAAACAGATTAAAAACAAAAGCGATGACAAAAGCGGATGGATTAAAGTTTCTCAAAGATAAAGCTGAAAAAAATGAAACCCGCACCCTTGCTCCATTTGAGATTAAACAAAGTACACCAGATCTTTCAACGCTGAAAACACAAAACTACCCACAGCTTTATCACTTAAGTCCAAACTATTGGTTCTTAGCAACGGGAAGTGGTGAAAATATTTCAAGCATAGGAGCGATGACGACACTGAACGATCCAATGAATCTTCATGTGCTCGATGCTTCTGCTGTTATCTATCCGAGTATTTCAAAATTGGGTGGAAGTCTTACGTACACTCATAAACTTGCGAGCATTGATGATCTCTGGAGCGTAAACGCTTTTTTTGATCAAGAGTATTCTCGTTCAGAAATTAACAATACGTTGATGGATTCACGCGAGTGGGGTGTTGGTACAGCTTATAAATTTTTAAATCAACGCTGGACTTACGTTCCAGGTTTATTTGTTTCGAATGCTTCCAGCAATGATTTTCTCTCTGATCGTTCGACAACAAGCCCGGGTACACGTCACGTTCTTCTTTACGATGCTAAATCGTTTGAAGATCTTTTCCAGACGTTTGTTGGTCAATTAAAAATTCAACAAGACTATCCGGATAGAGGCGAGCAGTTTTTAAATTTCCAGGCGCGCGCCCTTGCCGTAGGTCGTTTCTCAGATCGTCTGGAAATGGGAGTGCAGTCAGCGTACGGAAAACTTGTAAAAAAAGATTTTAGCCGTGGAGTTCTTTACGGTGGTGGTATTGATACAGTAGCGACGACCAGACTTTTTGAATTTTACGGATTGCCTTACAGCAATGCTTACGGGAACGAAATTTTCACGTTCCGCTTCTTTGGTGAATATAATTTCTGGAACATCTATCGCGGGAAAAATTTCATTCCCATTTTTTTCAAAGAAGCTCACTTGTTACTTGGACGCGAGAGTCTTTATGCAGATCGTATCTTCCTCGATAAGTCTCTCATTCGCGAAAAGGCCATCAATGCTTTCTTTGGCGGACTTCGTTTGAAAACAAATTTATTCTATTACGTACCGACCGACATCGATTTAATTTTCTCGTCAACACGTCATCCTGATGGAAGAAGCGTGCAGGCCATGAATTTCTCAATCAATGCCGACTTTTTCTAGCGGGTATTCAGCTCTCAAGCTAAGCAATTGTTTTGTCGATAACGGGACATGAAAACCAAAAGCCTATTCATGTTCCTCACCCTAATGTTTATTCCTCAAGTTTTTGCTGTCGAAGTGATGTGGAAACTTGGATCAACATTCCTCTCACTCTCGCGCAATGAAGAAAAAGATTGGCTTATATCCACTCATTGTGAAGAAAGAGAATGTGATGCTAAAACAGCACTTAAAATTGTTACCAAAAAAAATGTGAAGCCAGGTGCTTCGACAGGTGGGAAAAACCCTGGGGCCATACTTTGTCACACTTTGAAAGATGCTAATGTTGTTTATCTCAATGATCTTGAAGGCAATCAAAATACATTCTGCCAGTTTAAAGATTCTTCTCTTGTGTCGAATTCTACTTTGGTGATTTATGCAGATAAAAATGATAAAAAATAATATTTTGTTGGCGACACTCATCGTGAGTGGAAATGCATTTGCTCAAAGCTGTGGTGATATTGCTGACGGAACAGTCGTGCGTTTGGATTCTCCTGGGAAATCCTTGCAAAATTTCCGCACGCAAGATCAAGATGGATTAGGGATTTGTTACGCCAATACTGGTTCAGTTCTTCTTCAATCGAAGCTTCCAGGTAATCCTGAAATTTCTTATTTGAACATTGCCTCTGTCCATGCAGAGAAGGCCAATGCTCCAATGGTAAGAAAAAATAATACAGATCGTGCTACTAAAGAAGGGGACATTCCACTCATGGATGCCGGGAATCCCTGTCGCGCGATTAATGCTCTCGTTGAAAAAGGCAGTGTTTGTAAACGCAGTGATGTGGCCTTGGAGCAATTTTTTCATTCAGCGAATTCTCCTATTGCCGCTGATAAGACTCACATACAAAAAGACATCGTTGATAAACTTTCTAAATATTACGACGATGTTTTCAAATCGTTTGGAAGAAATACTGCTGATAAAGCACCTAAAGGCCAAGATGAGTTGATGGCCTTGATTGCCCCTAAGCAAGCGACTCCAAAATTTGAAGAGTATAAAAATGCCCTCAAGCATGTTCTCTCTAAGAAAAAAGAAAAGTTCACTCAAGATTTTTGTTTAAAACCAGATACCAAACAAGCTGAAGCGGTTGTTTCAAATCTCATGGGGAGAATCTATGAGTTCGTAAACAATCCTAAAAATGCCAAAAACCCTCATCTCAAAACAATTAGAGAAACAGGGAAAAAGTTAGGAGAAACTGTTCGCGGAAGAAATTCCAAAGGGGCATATTTTTTTATCATCACCGTTGGTCAAGACACAAAAAAATCTCTTGAAAACAATTATGTGAAGGCCATTACAAATACTAATATTCCACAAGAAAAGGCCATGTTGAACGCCATTAAGGCCTTGAGCCCTGCTTTCAATGATGCTGCCTTAGCAGCTCTTGGTGGATTTGGTGGTGAAGCGAAATTTAATTTTATCGTGGATGAAGACCGCTACATTAAAAAAAATATTGAAGAGTGTACGAAAAAGGCCCAGTTTGAATATTTTACAAATGAAAATGGGCTCAAACGCGATTTTCAAAATGATACATGTCTCTCAAAATATGTGAACCATGCAGACAACATCAAACAATTAGTGACGACACTTGATCGCAGCAATCTAAAGAATTTGGATTCTCTTTATTCATTTTTAATGGATCTTCCTGAGATGAATTATGAACAAGCGATGATGAAAATGTTGGGACCAGATTGTCCTGATCAGAAGAAGCTTAAACTACCACCGGGACTAAAATGCGAAACGACAAGTTTGTATTATCAATCGGGTGATACAGACGAGAGTTTTTTAAGAGAGTCTAAGAACAAAATACGTTCTCTTGCCAAAGAAGAAATTGGTCGTGGCGGAGCCGTTGGTATGTCTATGTGTACTCAGTTTTATGATAAAGAAACACCAAATGCTTTCTATAATAAAACAAAACAATGTTCAAATACACTGCACGGGTTTCATGCCGTCTCAATGGTTGGTTATAAATGTGAAGCGGGAAAAATGAAATACCTTATTCAAAATTCTTGGGGCGAGTGGGATGATGCTAAACTACGCTTTCTTGAAACTGAGCCTGGAAAAGCGTGGATGACTGAGGACGATCTGGCCCGTAATACAAACGAGATGTATCAAATCAAAAATTAAAGAGCAAAGTCATACGTAATCTGAATGCGATTTTTTTGAGAGACGTCTAGAATGCAAGTGGCGTCTCCACAGGGAAGATCATAAGTGTTCGTTGCTTTTTTAGGTGTCTCTTTTCTTTGAGCGTCTTGAAGGGCTCCAATGAGCAACTTGGCATTTCCTTCATTGTCTGGTGTTTTTTCCAAAAGAGCGATCGCTCGTTGGAAATCATTTCCTCCCATTTTTACACCTGAATAGGTGTATGTGAATGAGTGATGAGCGCATCCTCCTGAAGAAAATTGCAATTCTTCTCCCGATTTTAAAACTGCTGTCTGAGTAAGAAGATTGCGGGACATATCTTTCAGCGCCGGAGTGAGGCTCTTAAAATTCTTAACCTGTTTATCCAGAGGTGACTGGTAGTCTTTAAAATTAAAAACACATCCAGGGATGACTTCTTTTTTTCCTTGGGCCCATAAAGTTATGGAAGAGAAAACAGGTATGAATGTCATAAGCACAATGAAGTGTTTTAATTTCATGATGATGATCATCTGCCTTGCTCATTTTCTTTGTCAATGTTCACAGGGTGTGAATTTTTAACAAAAAAAACTGAAGTAATCTTAAATTTGCAGCGCTTTAATTTGTGAGAGCCAAATGATACACAGCTTTCACTTATTAACGCTGATTCAAAAAAGGATGAAGACATGAAAGCCGCACTTTTAATTCTCGCTGGGCTCCTTTCTACTGAAGCCCTTTCTTTAACAACGGACCTAAGCATCGACTCACACGCACACCAACTTGTGGATGCAGAGTTTATTATGATTCCAACACGCACAGAAATTAAACCTATTCCAGGATGCGTTCCAAATACTGAAGCGAGCGCTGATTGTACGGAAGTCGTCGTCATAGAAGAGCGTGAAGCTATTCGCGCCAATGTTTCCTACCAAGGATCACAAAACCCAGTTACAGAAGGAGAAGGCCAGGAAGTGCTATGGATCTCTTTTGATTTCGAAGTCACTCAATTTGATCCTGGAGAAGTTGAGATGCTTAAAAAGGCCCATCCGCGATTTCGTCATCCCTTTGCTTCGGCCTTCACCAAATTCGC
>CAMLRB010000252.1 GCA_946482295.1 uncultured Bacteriovorax sp.
ATAAATTATAATTTGTTTTTATACAAACCTAAGTTAACATTTTTGACAATCTCGTTTTATTTCCAAAAACCACTAGAAGGAGTTTTTTATGTTCAAGAATTTAGTTATGGCCACTGCTATGGCCCTTTCATTCAATGCTTTCGCAAAAGCTGAAAAAGTAGAAGTTGATCCAGCTGGATCAAAAATCGTTTATGTAGGTAAAAAAGTAACGGGTTCACATACTGGTGAAGTGAAAATCGCAAAAGGTCACTTAAACTTTGATAAGGGTGCTCTTACCGGCGGAGAATTCGAAGCTGATATGACAACAATCAACAACACTGATCTAACTGACAAAGAATATAACGATAAATTCGTCGGTCACATGAAAAGTGATGACTTCTTCTCAACTGACAAACACAAGACAGCTAAGCTTGTGATCAAGAAAGTAGAAAAAGTTAAAGACAACAACTACAAAGTCACTGGTGACCTTACAATTAAAGGAAAAACAGCTCCAGTAACTTTCGAAGCTACAGCTTCAAAAGAGTCTGCGACAGCTAAACTTACTTTTGACCGTACAAAATACGATATTAAATACGGTTCTGGAAAATTTTTCCAAGGTTTAGGTGACAAAATGATCAATGATGAGGTTGAATTAACGGTAAATCTAGCTTTGAAAAAATAATGGAGTGACTTATGAGTGATATCACGAAACTAATCAGAACAATTCCTCACTATCCTAAAGAAGGAATTATGTTTCGTGATATCACCACTCTCCTTAAAGACCCTGAAGGTTTTAAAACAACCATCAATCTTCTCGTAAACAAATACAAAAACGCTAATGTCGACTACATCGCTGGAATTGAAGCACGTGGTTTCATCTTAGGCTCTGCTCTTGCTTTCGCTCTTGGAAAAGGATTCATTCCTGTTCGTAAGAAAGGAAAACTTCCAGGTAAAACAATCACTCAGAGCTACGACCTCGAATACGGATCTGACACCATCGAAATCCATGAAGATGCGATTCATAATGGTGCGAACATTCTTCTTATCGACGATCTTATTGCGACTGGAGGAACGGCCATCGGCGCGATTACACTCATTGAAAAAGTAGGCGGAAAAGTCGTTGAATGTGCTTTCGTCGTCGACCTTCCAGAACTGGGTGGAGCTAAAAAAATCCAAGACCTAGGCCACAAAGTCTTCTCGCTTTGCCATTTCGAAGGACACTAATCCCCCTTTCGGCATATAAAATAGTAATTATCTAATTTTTATTCAAGACTTGAATGTACTATTCAATTATAAAGCCTCCATCTCAAAAACTTAAATGGAGGCCATATGAAATCAACTTTACTCGCTCTTTCGCTACTACTGTCAACAACGACATTTGCTCAAGATATGTCTCGCACAGAAACTTACGAAGAATCTTATCGTGAACTGGAAGATGGATCGAACGAATACATCGGTGGATGTTCAGTTCACCAGGACTATGAAGGAAAACTTTTTGTTGTAACTAAAACAATCGTTGAATCATATGAACCGGAATATAACGGACCTGTTTCGGTAACGATGAAGAAGCTTAAAAATGTTGAAAAAGAACTTTTGGCCGCAACGGCCGCGGATGCTGGAGATGGTGTTAATCACTTCTTTCACAACGTTGACGACTTCACCCTGGAAAAAATCGAACACAAAAAAATCAAAGGGCTTGATCTTTACCGTTGGAATATCGGTGTTGGTGGTGGAAACGGATACTTTGAAGTTTACAACCGCACAATTGTTAAAGGACAAATTAAATACGAAAAACTTTCTAACGTGTTTGATGGTGATGTTGAGTTCTGTGATTCAAAAGTTTGGTTAAAAAAATAATTCTTGATAATTTATTAAGGCCGGTAAGGAGAAGACTTACCGGCCTTTTTTTTTACTCTTTCAATTCTCTGCGTGCCACCAATTGATAACTTCCAATCTGCCAGAAAATTAAAATAAGTATGATCATCGGCTTTGTCAGCGGAAAACCTTTATAGGCAAAAGTCTCCACATCGTTTTCTTTCGTATGAACGAGTGCTGAATCATCGTGCGTTTTTAGCGCGAAACCAATTTCTGCCCTACCCTGTTTTCCTTTTTCATTTTTTGGATGTTTGGTAATCGTTAAATTAGTTACAGAAAAAATGAAAAGAAAAATGAGTAATGCGAGAGTTGAAAGAAAAGAAAATTTGGCCGCATTTCCAGCGACTTCAACCTCGCGTTCATCGCGCTCTTTAAGACCTGCGAGTTTTGTCATCACATTCAATCGCATCGTCGTGCTAAAGAGCATTTTGGTAATGATGTATAGGAGATCCAGGATCCACGCGATGAAAAGCCAGCCGAAAATATCCCAGCCAAGACCATTAGTTTTCATGTTGTCGAAACATTTGATCGTCGCCCAAATCATGAAGCCAATTATAATGGGAGACATGTAGAGAAAATAAGAAATTAAAATTTTATCGAAACGCGAGAGCTTAGAATTCATGATAATCCTCCACACGAAAAATATCGTGTATGTTTTTTTCAAAGTACATTGATAGACGAAATGCTAATTCGAGCGATGGATTGTAATTTCCTTTCTCGAGAGCATTAACTGTTGCGCGGGTAACTCCAATGACGTCAGCAAGCTCTTGTTGCGTGATTTTCTTCTCCGCTCTTAGAACTTGCAATTGGTTCACCAGCACTAATTTTGGTTTTAAATTTCCCATGGTGCTCGACTCCTTCAATGTAAAGTAAACTATACATCCCATGGAGAAATGTCAAGTTTATTTTACAAAATGTCGAGTTTTTTTGACATCAGCTTAAAATTCGAAAACTTAGAGCCAATTTATTTTTTTGAGGTATTTCTTAACATGGGCCGCGGCCATTTGGGGTTCATGATGGGGAAGCTTAGAGGGCTTTTCCATTGTCACAGTATTACCTCTCGCTTTTAAATCTTCCGCGAGTCTCTCCATCCCGTCATCACCTACAACCAGATCGTCGATCCCCGTTATAAGATGAATAGTCTGTTTGGTGATCGTGAGGTTTTCTTTTTCGGACTTAATCCACGGAAAAACATTATCGGGTTTCAGAGCGGGAGAAACAAGCTGCTCACGGACCTTCAATGTGCTCTTGTAAAAAGGAGTATCAAAAAGATGAACAACATCTTTGGGAGCTTTACCCAGCCCCACGCACACGGCAAGTTTTTCGTAAGAAGCAAAAGCAGGAAGTTCGAGTGCTTTGAGAGACAATAAACTTCCGAGCGAATGACCGCCTACAACGAGTTTTAGAACGCCTTCCTGTGCTTGGTGTTCATTCAAAGGGAATTCGTTCTTAAAATGCCCTTCCAGACCTTTAAAAGCAGTATAAAACAATTCATGCCCATGCTTCTTGA
Source organism: uncultured Bacteriovorax sp. (assembly GCA_946482295.1). Next base: position 3,365 of record CAMLRB010000252.1, read on the forward strand.
AAACTTCAAAGTCTTCAACTTCCGAAAAATTTCCTAAGTAGTGACCTGGAAGATCAAAGAGCGCGCATGCGACACCAACTTCAGCTAGTCGTATTGGCCAGTTGAGAATGGAGCTTTTATCGGCCGTATAGCCGTGAGTAAAAATCGCCCAAGTCGATTTAATTTCTTCACTAGCATCTGGAAGGAAATAAAAAATGTTCGTCTGTTGATTTTGATAAGGAATAGTTTCTTTGATGATTTTCATATGAAGACAATAGCAAAAAGGGGGACCAATTGTCCCCCTCATGAGATGGATTTATTTTTTAGGAAAAACGATTGGCCATTCAGCTTCAACGTCCATATCGCATTCAAGTTTCAAACGTTGTTCTACTAAAACAAAACGTTCTGAATCAACACTATATTTGTAAAGAGCAGATGCTCCACAATCACCAATACCACGACCTTTACTAAATGTTCCTAAAGTTTGAGATCCTTCATCATAACCAGCACCCATAAGATTTGTAGTTGCTCCAAAATTTCCTTCAGAATCAACTTCTGTTACAGCAACATCTGTAATATCGCCGTAAGAGTTCACAATGTAAGCACGCTCCAGAGAATTGTATGCATACATTTCACACCCTAGAACATAGAGTTTATTAATCGATTTTACTCCGGACATAGAAGGAAGATCGTAAACAGAGTTTTGCATCCACTCACCTCTTTCAGTTGTCACTTCAGGACACGCAAGGGCATGGCGCTCTTTGAGAGCTTTTGGAATTTCGATTTTTGTTTCATTGGCCAAAAGAGGTAATGATAAAGTCATGAGGACAGTAGCGATTGTTGTTTTCATGTGTGTCTCCCTTAATCTGCGAATGGCGTTAAAGTTTTGAGAAAATATCACAAAGCTATGTTTAGGGGTGAGTGTTGAAAACATTACAGTACAAAAAAATTGAAAATTTAATTGACGAAGAATTGCTAATCCATTAATTTTTAGATTCCAAAAAATGGTCTTGCCCAGGTAGCTCAGTCGGTAGAGCAAGGGACTGAAAATCCCTGTGTCGGCGGTTCGATTCCGTCCCTGGGCACCATATTTTGAGTAAAAAAAACCTCGTTTAACCCACGAGGTTTTTTTTTGCTCTTTTTTCATATTCTTGTCTCTTAAA
>CAMLRB010000253.1 GCA_946482295.1 uncultured Bacteriovorax sp.
CAGATTCATAGGCCATCGCTGTTCCAAGAGAAAGAAGCATTGCAATTGTTAAGATCTTTTTCATTTGAGACTCCCGAGTTGTTGTTTAGTTGCAGGTCATTTATCATATTTAAGAATTCACACTAGCTTTCCTGAAAAAATTACGGAGTTCCAAATGGCCTTTTATGATCAAAATTTTGCTCACCTTGAAGTTCATGTAAAAAATTCTCATCAATTATGGGTCACTCTTAATAATCCCGATCAAATGAATGCCATTTCGACGGAAATGATCGACTCGTTAACGAGAGTGATGGCCCACGCCGACTTTGATCCGGACATTCGAGTTGTCGTTCTCACAGGTGCGGGAAAGAGCTTTTGTGCGGGCGGTGATATTAAAGCAATGGAAGAAAAAACGGGTATGTTTGCCGGCGAAAGTAATGAACTCCGAAGCCGTTATCAACACGGTATTCAGCGAATTCCTCAGTGCATGGATAATTTAAGCGTTCCGGTGATTGCGCTCGTTAATGGGCCTGCAATCGGGGCTGGATGCGATTTATCGATGATGTGTGATTTGCGAGTCGGGGGATCAAAGGCCCGCTTTGCAGAAACTTTTACGAGAATGGGGTTAGTACCGGGTGACGGTGGAACATTTTTTCTTCAAAGAGTTGTTGGATACGCCAAGGCGATGCAGATGTTTTTAACGGCCCAGAGTTTTGAAGGAAAAGCGGCATTGGATTTTGGATTATTGAACTTTTTATTCGAAGATTCAGATTTGATTACTGAAACAGAAAAGCTTGCTGATAAAATTTGTAGTCTCGCTCCGGTTGCTCAAGCTCTCACAAAGAAGGCCATGCGCGCTTCTTATTTACATGATCTTCAAACTTCACTCGATATGCTTGCTAGCTTTCAGGGAATTTCTCAGAGAACAAGTGATCATTTTGAAGCGATCACATCTTTCAAAGAAAAACGTGATCCAAAATTTTTAGGTGTTTAGTTGACATAGCAAAACAGATAGTTAGACAATTAATTATACATGAAAAAGTTTTCTTTCATTCTGTGCTCGCTGATGCTGTCATCATGCTCAAGCTTGGAATTTAATACCAACGGAACAGAACCTTTTTATGTCAGTGCTCATCCTGGAAGTGATCGAATTGTGGAGCTGACAAAAACCAAAGATTTTTATCTTTGGGGAATGCTTCCCGCAACTCAAGACTTCAACTTGCAGGATGAAACGAAAGGTGAAGGACTTTATAATCCTTCTTACGTGATACTCGAACAAAGATTTAGTTGGAAAAATATTTTTTACGCTGTTTTCACACTCGGGATGTACACACCAACCGATTATAAGGTGACACTTTTGAGTAATGGAGATGGAAAGTGAAAAAAGGGTCTATAGTAATGGCCTTATTTTTTCTCACTTCATGTGGATCAATAAGAGTCGTTCCCAAAGGTTGCAAAACTGAAGCAACTTACGGAGCAAATCCTCTTTCAACACGAGAAGTGACTTACCAAGAACTTGAAGAACAAAGACGCCAAAGCGTCGTTAAAAAAAGTTTCACCGTGTTTAAAGATACCGACGTTCGCATCAAAGACTTACTGGAAGAGGCGAACATGAAATGCGAAGACCTAAAAAAACTGAGAGTGAGCATAAAAACATCTTGGTTTGTATTTAGAGAAGTTGAAATCAAAGCAATAAGACGTTAGGTTGGCCAAGGACAAGGCGAGCAAAATTCATCAAGAGTGAGTAAAGGGCCAAGGATGGCCCTTTTTTTTTAATTCCTTTCGATAAGCACTTTGGCACTTCTCGAAAGGAATTAATTAATCGTCGAGGGAATCGAGGAGATTGGAGAAGAACGATTTTTTGTAGTCGGTGGCCTCTTCTTCTGTGAGATGGCCGAAAGTGGTGCGGTCTTGTTCAACATACAGTGACTGCTTTTCAAGTTCGTTGATGAAGCGCGATTTGAAGCGGGGAGTGTCTTTGCCGTAGAGCTTGCGCATTTTACAATAGGTCATGACCAGTTTTTCTTGAGCGCGAGTGATTCCAACGTAAGCAAGACGACGTTCTTCAGAAATATCTTCGCCCATGGAAATTGTTCTTTTATGCGGCAGAGTTTCTTCCTCTACACCAATCATGTAAACCGTTTTAAATTCGAGTCCCTTTGAGGAGTGGAGAGTCATGAGTGTGACTTCGTTTTTTCGGACGTCACCATCTTCTTCATCATTAGCATCATCTTTATCTTGAGAGTCTTGTAAAAGAAGGCGTTCGACGAAAAGTTTAAGATCTGCGCTTTCTTTGTAGTAATTCGTAAAACGATTGGCGGATTCAATAAAATGCATAACATCGTTTCTTCGACGTTCAACTTGTTTAGCGTTGTCGTATTGTTTGTCGATGAAATTTAAATAATCTATTTCTTCAATGAGAGTTGAGATTCCTTCACTGAGTGATTGCTGCTTAAATACACCTTTAAATTTGCGGATGAGTTCCACAAATTTAGTAATACTAGCTGATCGTTGTGGGTCGAGGGCCGGGTATTTTTCCAGTGCTTCAAAGAGAGGAATACTTTCATCTGTGGATTTTTTTAAATATTTTTCCAGTGTCGCATTTCCGATCCCGCGATGAGGGATATTGAGAATACGACGAATCGCCATTTGATCACTAGGATTTAAAATGACGAACAAATAACTCATGAGATCTTTAACTTCTTTTTTATCGTAAAACTTTTGACCACCGATAATGGTGTAAGGCACCTGACTCATACGCAGCTGATCTTCAATGGGAGGTGCTTGCGTATTACTGCGATAAAGAACGGCGATGTCACCAAGGTGACCACCCGAACTTTGGTGGCGAACAATATCTTCAACGACAACTTCTGCTTCATGGTCTGTGTCGGCCATTGACCAAAGAAGTGGCACATGATTGCTGGCCTTTTGAGACCATAGAGTTTTATCTCGGCGTTTTTTATTTTCTTTGATGACGTTGTTGGCGAGATCAAGAATGCTCGAAACTGATCGGTAGTTTTCTTCGAGTTTTACAACTTTTGCTCCCGGAAAAGTTTTTTCAAATTCCAGGATGTTTGTGATGTCTGCGCCTCTGAAAGCATAAATAGATTGATCATCATCTCCAACGACACACAAATTGTTATGCGTGCTCGTGAGGTGGCGAACAAGTTCGAATTGCAAAATGTTTGTATCTTGATATTCATCAATCATGATGAATTTAAATTTTTCTGAATACGCTTTAGCGACATCAGGATTTTCACGAAAGAGTCTCAACGTGAGAAAGAGAATATCATCAAAATCGATAGCATTAAAAAAGCGCAGTTTTTCTTGGTAATAGCGATAGGTGTACTCAGTCGCATGATCATAAGGGTCTTCGGGATTGAAGTGCACAGAGTCCGCAAAATCCATATCCGTTATACCAGCGTTTTTTAAAAAACTGATTTTAGAGAGAACATCTTTGTGATCGAATTTTTTTTCTGCGTGATAAAGTTTTAGAGCTTCACGTACGATTCCCAACTGATCGGATTGATCATAAATAGAAAAATTTAAATGATAACCAAGCTTATCGATTTCCTTTTTGAGGATTCTCACCCCTAGAGAGTGAAAAGTGAGAAGGGCCAGACCTTTTGATTTGCGAGATCCTAAAAGCGTATGAACACGCTCACGCATTTCCTTGGCGGCCTTATTCGTAAAACTAACTCCAAGAATACAGTCTGTTTTAATCCCTAGATTATCCACCATGTGGGCAATACGATAAGTTATGGTACGGGTTTTCCCCGAGCCAGCGCCCGCCAGAATAAGTACGGGCCCCTCGATGGTTTCCGCAGCTTCTCGCTGTTTGTCATTTAGTCCACTAAGCGAAATCATAAGCGAAAAGAGTACTAAACTTGGGTGAGACTTGCTATTATTTTTGGGCTATTATTTTTGCATTCTTTTCATTCGAACATTTATCCAAAACGGAGATTCATATGCTTAAAAAAACGGCCAAAAAAACCGCTAAGGTTGCTCCAAAAAAGGCAATCAAAAAAGCGACTAAAACATTGCCAAAACCAGTATCTAAAGCTGTGGCCAAAGCTGTAACTGCTAAAAAGAAAGTTGTGGTACCAAAAAAGAAAACAAAAACAGTCTCAAAAAAAGTTGTTGTGAAGCCGGGAAATGATCTCCTTGAGTCGCTAGTAGAACTCATTCGTGTAACTTCTGCTGTTCTTCCTGATGATGTTCAAAAAGTTATTCTTGAAGCTCTTCACAGAGAAGAAAAAAATACGACAGCTGAATACGCAATGAATATCATCAAAGCAAACATTGATCTTGCGATTAAAAAATCTCAACCTCTATGTCAGGATACGGGAACAGTTCTTTTTTACGTTTATCACCCGGTAAGTTTTGATCAAAATAAATTTACAGATGTCATTCATAAAGCTGTCGTTAAAGCGACTGAGAAAGGTTACCTCCGTCAAAATTCTGTTGATTCGCTGACTGGAGAAAACTCAGGTCTCAACATC
>CAMLRB010000254.1 GCA_946482295.1 uncultured Bacteriovorax sp.
TGCTTGCACTGGCCCCAGAAAATAAAAGAAATGAACTTAAGAAAAATTTCTTCACTTAAAAGACCTTTGCTTTGATGGCCGCAGGACGCTCCATCAGTCGTTTCATGTATCTTTCCATAGGAGGATTGTTTCTGACGAGATAGTCGTGGGCCCCAGGAATAATAGCGGCCATTATAATATCGACAGCAGAAAAACCTGAAGGTAAGAAGTAATCTTGTTTTTCCAGGATAGGATTATAAAGTTTTTTAAGAATCTCACATTGTTCTTTAACAAATTTGTTAGTGCGATTTTCAGCTTCAGCATCCTCAAAGTCTTCAAACATTCGTGCTACTACTGCTTCAAGTGTACCTACTGAATGAACCATCCATTGGATGTATTCAGCTCGTAGTTTTGCATCGGACTCGTTTGGTGCAAGCTTCCCTTTACTGTATTTATCAGCAAGATAGAGACAAATAGCTGCTGATTCATGAATGACGACATCACCATCAACTATAGTTGGCACGCGACCGAGTGGGTTGAGCTTTCTATATTCAGGAGTATCAGTTTCACCTTTTTCTTTTTTTAAAAAAACGTTTTCATAGGGGACATTCATTTCTTCCAATAACCAGCGAACACGATCACTACGATCTTGCCAATACTTTCCATACAATTTAATCATTTTCTTTTCCTATTACGGTGAGCAGATTTTTGCAGTATTTACACCGAATTGATTGAAGTTTACTTGAACCATTCCACCGTTAAATGATTTCTCATTTAACTTGATTTGAAAACCGCGATTGCTGTTTTCGGGGTTAATCCAGCTAATCTGTCCTAGTTCAGTCTTAATAGTGAGGTTACGGGTACTAAAAGAAGTTGAAGGTAACCATTGATCAGACAGTGGTCTATAAGCACAAGCTTCATCACCGCTTGGTAAGGTTTGACAAGATATCAGCGCCTGTTTTGTGAGTCTCGTTACGACAGAATAGTCATCGTTGAAAAAAAAGAGAATACGTAAGTGAACTGGCCTATCTTCGTACGTTTCTTCCAGCGGAATTTTATAAAATTTCATGGCGGTGAAACTCAAATTATTTGTTTCACATGCACCTAATTCACGAGTAACTACTGTTCCCAATAGATCCGATGCTTTCGCCTGGAGGGCGAAAGCAAGGACAAAAAAAATAGCTTTTATTTTAAAAAATCGCATCCAACCAAACTTTTTTTGAACGTTCATCACAGTCTGATTCCCAGATGTGACGAACTTCAAGATAACTCATAATTCCTTCAGTTCCCATCTCACGGCCAATTCCAGATTCTTTGAATCCACCGAAAGGCATGCCAGGGTTTAGAAGGTGATATTCGTTAATCCACACTGTCCCGGCTTCAAGTTGAGAAGCGATCTTTTTAGCACGTGCGTGGTCTTTAGACCAAACAGCACCAGCTAGACCATACTTTGAATTATTAGCGAGCAAAACAGCTTCATTTTCGTCGCGGAATTTAGTGACGCCAACTACTGGTCCAAAAATTTCTTCATGGAAAATAGTATGCGAAGGATTGATTTCAAATGCTGTTGGTTCAATGAAGAACCCTTTAGCAAATTCACCAGTCGTCATGCGATTTCCACCAGCAAGAAGACGGGCACCTTCTTCTTTTGTTTTGTTGATGAATCCCATGATTGTGTTCATTTGTTTTTCACTAACAACTGGACCAAGACCTGCGTTTGCATCACTTGTTGGAAGAACTTTTACTTCTTTTATTCGTAGTAGGAATTTTTCCATGAATGCTGGATAAATGTTCTCTTGAACAAGAAGTCTTGTTCCTGAATCACAAGCTTGTCCTGAGTGATAAAGGAAGGCATAAAGAGCGCCATCAACCGCAATGTCTAGATCTGCATCATCAAGAACGATGTTTGCTGATTTTCCACCTAATTCCATAGTTGCATTAAGAATATGGTTGGCCGATGTTTTTAAAATTTCTTTTCCAACAGCAGTTGATCCAGTGAAAGAAACTTTACTAATGAGTGGGTGAGCAAGAAGAGCTCGACCTGTTTCAGCTCCACCAGTGATGATGTTAACAACACCAGCAGGGACACCTGAGTCTCTAAGAATTTCAGCAAGGATCCCAGCTGAACATGGAGTTTCTTCAGCTGTTTTTAAAACTGTCGTGCATCCTGTTGCGAGAACCGGACCGATTTTCCATCCGGCCATCACAAGTGGAAAGTTCCAGGGAATAATTTGAGCACATACTCCAATCGGAGCATACTGGCGTGAGTTGATTGAAAAACCAGCGCGTGAGGCATTTTCATCAGCGACTTCCAGTTTTAAATCTTTAGCAACTTTTGCCATTACTTTAAAAAAAGATGCTGTGTTGTGGACATCTGCTTTTGCTTTTCTAAGTGTTGATCCAGAATCACGTACTTCTATTTCGACTAATTCTTTTGAGCGCTCTTTCATCTTCTCCGCAATTTTAAGAAGGATGTTGGCGCGATCATCTTGAGACATGTTTTTCCAAACTGGATTGTAAAAAGCATCTCTGGCCGCCACAACCGCACGATCGACATCGTTAGTTGATGGAACATGGTATTTTGCGACTTCCAATCCAGTAGATGGATCGAAGCTTGTTTTGATTGTTTTATCGCTTGAATCAACAAACGTATTATTAATAAAGAGTTTCACTTCCATTGATAGTCTCCTCTGAAAATTGAGATGCAGTATATGATTTTCTTAATTGTTCTTCGTGAGTTGGCAGCAGATGTCCTTTGCGTGAACACATAAGATTGTTCACATCAATTTCGTAGTAGACCATCGCCTGTTCTTGAGTGTCGTAAAATTCCAGGTAACAATCTTCGAATCCTAAAACATGACCGTACTCATGTCTTATCGTCCATTTTTGATCGTTACTTTCAATTGGGTATTCAGCTTCCATCGTAATAAGATTTCCACCGATACCATTTACGTTGGCCGTTACACCTTCTTTGAATTGAATGCGCGGGATATCTCTCGACGTTTGAAAGTAGTTGATCTGCATATTAAAAGACGATGTCTTCCATTCGTCTTCTACATTTTCTTTCAACCATAATTGTACATCCGTTCTTTCTGGCGTTTGGAAAGGGGAGATCAACTTTGTTTTATCTGCACTCCAGTAAATTTCCGGTCTCGTTTTTTTGATGGTGTAAAAAAGATCATTCATCTTTTTTCCGTATTTTTCAAAGCGAGTGTAAAAACTATAAAGACGTGAGCGAGGAATATGTTTGTTCAATTCGTCCTGACAATCTTTCGATGCAAATTCACCGTTTCGACAAAGTCCCAAAAGCCACAGTTTAAGTTTCGTTTGCTCTTCAGCGGGTAGGTTGGCGTAGTCTGTTAGTTTCTGCTCCAGGTCTGGTGTGTTTCTGAGAAAATGATAACCACGAACATCAAACATTGCGCGATTGATATACCAGCTCATCCAATTGCGGGAACTCGCCCATCTAATTGTAGATTGGTAAATGCGATCCAGTGTTCTTAAAGTTTTTAAAAAATCTTGATCATTAACTGGCGCTTCAGTAGGAAATTCAACACTTGAAGCAAGAACATCCGTTAAGACAGTAGGGTTATCTGCCAAAAATTTTTTATAACGATCCATGAGAATTGAAGTCGATGTTTTTAGCGGTTGATCCATTGGAATGCCGCCTGAACTGCTTGGGCTTGAAAGATCGAGTTGATTATCAGGTGAGCGATGAGCGTTCACAACAGTTAACCAGGCACTCGCCCTTTTTCCCACGTTCAAAAGAAATTTAATGTCTGCATCTTCGCTCGACTTTAAGTCTTTCTCAAAAAGTTTTTCGATCTTCATCGTGTGAAGTCGATTAAAACGCAGTCCCTCAGGGCCAATATGAGGAGGCGACACTGATGCATGGGCCGATACTGAGAGGAAAACGAGAAACAAAAGTGTCTTCATTAATGACAGTTCCTGAAGCTCACCGCAATACCTTGGCCTACACCAATACACATTGTCGCTAGAGCTTCTTTAATGTTTTTATTTTTTTTCATTTGGTGAGCAAGAGTTGTCACGATTCGTGTTCCTGAACTTCCTAATGCGTGTCCAATGGCAATAGCACCGCCATTGAGATTAACTTTGCTTGCATCCAGTTCGAGACCTTTAATGCAGCCAAGAGATTGGGCCGCAAAAGCTTCATTCAATTCGATTGAATCAAAGTCAGAAACTTTTTTACCTGTTTTCTTCATAAGAACTTTCACGGCTTCAACGGGACCAAGTCCCATCGTATTTGGATGTAATCCTCTTACGGCAGCTCCTGTAACTTCCATCATTGGCGTAAGTTTGTGTGTTTTTAAAAATTCTTCCGAAACTATCATGAGTCCGGAAGCTCCATCATTCATTGGACTCGAGTTGCCTGCAGTAACTGTTCCTTCTTTTCTGAAGACTGGTTTAAGTTTTGAGAGTGCTTCCATCGTTGTGTCTGCACGAACACCCTCATCTATTGAAAACACATAG
>CAMLRB010000255.1 GCA_946482295.1 uncultured Bacteriovorax sp.
GAATTCATTACACACTCGATGTATCCCAAACATATCGATGTGAAAAGTTTGCGAGTAACGATTGGAAACAGATTTTGTACTCAACCCTATTCACTTTCCATTCTTAATATATCGGCCATGAGTTTTGGATCACTCTCGCCCAATGCTATTCTCGCACTTAATGGTGGAGCAAAAGATGGAAACTTCGCTCACAATACGGGCGAAGGCGGAATTTCTTCTTATCATCTCACTCCTGGTGGTGATCTCATCTGGCAAATAGGTACGGGCTATTTCGGTTGCCGAACACTATCAGGCGCATTTGATCTTGAACTTTTTAAAATCAAAGCAGCACTTCCTCAAGTGAAGATGATCGAAATTAAACTTTCACAAGGAGCGAAACCTGGCCATGGTGGAATTCTTTCTGGAAAAAAAGTCACTGCTGAAATTGCTAAAATTAGAAATGTGGCCTTAGGCCATGATGTTATCTCTCCTCCCTCTCATTCGGCCTTTTCAGATCCTAAAAGTTTATTAGGGTTCATCAATACTTTGCGAATTCATTCGCAAGGAAAACCGATTGGGATAAAACTTTGTCTCGGACATCTTCACGAATTCGAAGAGCTCGTTCAAACAATGAAAGAAATGCGACAATATCCAGACTTCATTGTTGTTGATGGGGCCGAAGGTGGAACAGGAGCTGCTCCTCTTGAATTTAGCAATTATATGGGAATGCCGGGAGTTGATGGACTTGTTTTTATCGTTGATTGCCTTAAAAAAGCAGGTCTTAAAGATGAAATCAAAATCATAGCGACGGGAAAAATTACAACGGCATTTGATATCGTAAAACTTCTCGCTTTGGGAGCTGATGCCACATACGCTGCTCGCTCAATGTTATTGGCCTTAGGGTGCATTCAGGCCCTTCGATGCAATAACAATACTTGTCCCGCTGGAGTGGCCACTCAAAATCCAGATCTGTACGCAGGCATTCACGTACCTACTAAACGACTACGAGTTAAAAATTTTCATCAAGAAACTCTCTCGGCGCTCGCTCATGTAACTGGCGCCATGGGACTAAGTCATGTGAGTGAACTTAATCGCAAACATCTTTACAAACGCACCGATGACAATCGTGTGAAGACATATGATGAATTATTTCCATCATCAGAACACATTTAAGCAAGGAGAAAATTATGAATGAAGTAGCTATCCTTATCACAGAAAAAGATTTACTACGAATTCAGCATATTCTGAGCTTTCAGAAATCAACTGACTTTGAAAACTTAGAAATAGAACTTGAAAGAGCAAAAGTTATTTCCGACAACGATGTTCCTCCTGATCTTGTAACGATGAATTCAAAAGTTAAATTTTTGAACGTGCAAGACAACAAAGAAATGATAATTACGATTGTCTATCCATCGGATGCAAACTTTTCAGAAGGAAAAATTTCAGTATTAGCGTCGATGGGTTCAGCCCTCATTGGCCTACGTGTTGGTCAAGAAATAAATTGGATGTTTCCCAATGGAAAAACGAAGACACTAAAAATATTAGAAGTTCTATATCAACCAGAAGCAAGTGGCGATTGGCACCTATAAAAAGGTGCCCGCCCCTTTAAGGCCAGATCAGATTAAACTGAGATGTTTGCCAAGCTTTCAGCAATCAAATAAATAAATGATTCTTCTTTCTCAATATGATCTACATAATTGGCAATAAAAAGACTTAGATCGTATCTTATTGCGCCCACTGTTGGTGAAGGTTTATCCTGCACATGATTTTCAATGTCCAAAATAATTTTTTTTGCAAACACGGAAAAGGCATCGTGGTCATCAATAATTTTTTGAATAAGTTGAGTATCTGAGTTTTTATTTTGCTTCATCATCCAACTATAAAGCAAATTTTCTTCTCTTTTATGGTGGATTTTAAAAATGAAGTCATCAAAGAAGTTTAACAACTCAACAATTTTAGGAAACGCTTCTTCGGCCGGAAGATTTATCAGGACATTTAACTGATAGATTTTTGCAGACACGATTTCATGATCTTTATTAAGCATGGCAATTAGTTCATTTATGTTACTTTCCATACATCCCCCGATAACATCAACTCTCTAAATGTAGATTTTCCTTTTTTTTCAGAAACTGTTTTTATCTGTTCAACCAAGTCTTCGTCATAAGTTGTAGTTTCTTCTTTAACGAAGATCTCCCCGATTGCCATTGGAAAATGTGGGGGGTTACTATATTCCAGTAACTGGTATGCTAGAATTTCATTGTGTTTATCATGAACAAGGATATCTTTTTCAGTAATTCCATTTTCACCGATCGTGACAACTTCGAGAGCAAAGTTTTTTACTGCAATACCTTTATTCTTTTCCTTTCCAAATAACATTGGTTGACCGTGCTCTAGATAGAGACAATTGTCTTCTCTTGTTCCACGGTTTGTATAAACATCATGAACTTTATCGTTGAAGATGACACAGTTTTGATAAATTTCGAGAAACGAAATACCTTTGTGTTGATCGGCCTTCACCATCATTTCCATCATGTGTTTAGGATCGGTATCGATCGTTTTAATGAGGCAAGTGGCGCCTGAACCAAGGGCGAGTTTCCCTGTATTGAAAGGGCGGTCAATAGATCCATAGGGAGAAGATTTTGTTACTGTACCTTTTTCAGTTGTAGGAGAATATTGTCCTTTTGTTAAGCCGTAAATTTCGTTGTTAAAAAGAAGAATATTCATATTGATGTTTCTTCTCATGGCATGAATAAGATGATTACCTCCAATCGACATTCCATCACCATCACCAGTAATAATCCACAAAGAAAGATCGGGATTGGCCAATTTAATACCCGAGGCAATCGCAGGTGCTCGGCCATGAATAGTATGAAATCCATATGTTTCCATGTAGTAAGGAAAACGCGAAGAACATCCTATGCCTGAAACACAAACAATATCTTCTTTTTTCTTCCCTACTTTTGTGAGCGCTAATTGAAGACTCGACAGGATGGAATAATCTCCACATCCCGGACACCAACGAACTTCGTTATCATTCATGAAATCTTTTTTCTTATACTCAATACAATTGTCGCTCATAACATTTGTCCTTCTTTTAAAACATTGATAAAGGCCGTTTCAAGTTCAGTAATTTTGAAAGGTAATCCTTGCATTTTGTTGTATCCCAAGGCCTGTGCATGAAATTTGGCATTCAGGAGATCTTTTAACTGTCCTTTGTTAAGTTCAGGCACAATAACTTTTTTAAAGTTAGATAATATCTCCTGCACGTTATTCGGCATGGGATTGATGTATTGCAAATGCATGTGTGATACTTTCAAATTCTTTTGTTGAAGTTTTTTAACGGCCATGTGAACTGCGCCGTATGTGCCTCCCCAGCTTACAACGAGAAGATCACCGCTTGATTCACCTTCGACTTTTTGAAGAGGAATGTTCTCAGCAACCATTTGAATCTTTTTCTCTCGAAGATCAGACATTTTTTGGTGATTAAGTGGATTATGTGAAACACATCCTTTAACAATATCTTTTTCCAGGCCTCCGATTTGATATTCAAAACCTTTCATTCCGGGGACAATCCATTTTCTAGCAAGTGATTCTGGATTTCTATCTGTCCATTTCGTAGTTGCTGGATCATCTTTAATGGGATCAATCATGCAGGTATTAATCTTTAGATAATTTTTGTCTAAATCTGGAAGCTTCCAAGGCTCGCTTCCATTCGCAATGTATCCATCCGTTAACAACATAACGGGTGTCATATGCTCGAGGGCGATCCGAGATGCTTCGTAGGCCATATGAAAGCAATCGCTCGGACTAGAAGCTGCCATGACCACAATAGGAGCTTCACCATTGCGTCCATTCAAGGCCTGGTTGAGATCGGCCTGTTCTGTTTTAGTTGGTAAACCCGTTGAAGGTCCACCACGTTGAACATTCACAATCACTAATGGAATTTCGTAACTGACGGCCAAACCTATCGCTTCACATTTAAGAGCAATACCCGGTCCTGATGAAGTAGTGACAGCTAGATCACCAGCACATGAAGCACCGATGGCCGAACAGATACCCGCTATTTCATCTTCTGCTTGAAATGTTTTAACGCCTAAATGTTTTTGTTTTGAAAGTTCATGCAAAATATCAGTTGCAGGTGTAATGGGATAACTCCCAAGAAAAAGTTCCAGACCTGCTGATTCAGCAGCTTTAATTAAGCCCCATGCTGTGGCCTGATTTCCGTTAATCTGACGATACATTCCTGGAGCGATTGAAGCAGCAGGGATTGTGTAAGAAGAGATAACGACTTCAGATGTTTCAGCAAAATTTCTGCCGGCTTTTAAAGCGGCAATATTGGCCTCAATCATTAGAGGATTCTTTTTAAATTTATCCTGAATCCAAGCAACTGTTGTATCAATATTTCTGTTATAGAAGAAATAACACATTCCGAGCGCGTAAAAATTTTTACATCGATCTTTGGATTTATT
>CAMLRB010000256.1 GCA_946482295.1 uncultured Bacteriovorax sp.
TTACGAGACCTTTTTCCTCATTAGGGAACGAATTAAAAACATTCCTCAACATCGAATAACCATGACGTTTCAATCGCGTTTCGGATCGGAGGAGTGGTTAACACCTTATACTGAAGACACTGTAATCTCCCTTGTCAAAAAGGGTGAGAAAAACTTAGCTGTCTATTCGCCAAGTTTTGTTGCAGACTGTTTGGAAACTCTTGATGAATTAGGAACAGAATTAAAAGAGACGGCCCATGAACATGGCGGTGATATTCATTTCATTCCTTGTTTAAATGATAATGAAGGCTGGTGTCGAGACTTCGCAAGCTTTGTAGAAAACCAGTGTCTTGCAAGCAGTGATGACCGTGAAAAAGATTTTTATGAACTAAAGCAAAACGACTATAAGGAATTTGAAATCATGAGTGCCAAAGAACTAAAACAAAAGTCCACTCCACTTTCGAAAGAAGCTAAATCTTCAATCTCAATCGTGGCCCTGACAATTTTTCTCGATCTTGTTGGGTTCTCAATTATTTTTCCGTTGTTCCCAAGTCTCGCTAAACACTACCTGACAGTCGATGCTGATAATGTTTTTTTAAAGGCCATCTTCGGTTCAATTCAAACAATTTCAGATTACACAGCAAGCTCTTCAGGTTCATTTTCATCAGTTGTTCTATTTGGTGGTATGTTAGGGGCCATTTATTCTTCACTGCAATTCGTGGCCGCACCTTTATGGGGAGCGTGGTCTGACAAGATTGGACGTAAACCAGTTCTCGTTCGTTCAATGGCCGGAATGGCCGTGGGATACGCAATTTGGTTTTTCTCAGGATCATTTACTCTTCTTATCATTTCCAGAATTATCGATGGAATTATGGGGGGAAATATTTCTACTGCAACGGCCGTTGTTGCAGACGTCACAACAAAAGAAAATAGATCTAAAGGAATGGCGATCATCGGTATTGCGTTTGCCTTAGGTTTCGTTGTTGGGCCAGCTTTCGGTGGAATTCTTTCGTTGATTGATTTGACTAAAATATTTCCTTCATCAGTAAACTATGGAGTAAATCCATTTTCGATGCCTGCTGCTTTCGCATTTTTCCTTTCGATCTTCAACACGTTTTGGATTTCAACGAAATTTAAAGAAAGTCTTCCTCCAGAAAAAAGAGGAGAGGTCACTACTGAAAGAAGTGCGAACATCTTCAAACTTTTCAAGCCACTTCCATACCCGGGAGTGAATATTGTAAATTTAGGCTACTTTCTCTTTCTTGCAGCTTTCTCTGGAATGGAATTCACGCTCACATTCCTCGCAGCTGAAAGGTTAAATTATACATCGATGCAAAATGCTTACATCTTCATTTACATTGGTTTCATCATTGCTTTTGTTCAAGGTGGGTTTGTTCGCAGAAAAGCTTCAACTATTGGGGAAAAGAAACTCGCTATTTTTGGGATGGCCCAGTTGATACCGGGTCTACTTTTAATTGCTGGGGCCTATTCATCACTTATGTTGTATGCTGGACTCTTTTTCCTCGCATGCGGATCAGCGATGATCATGCCCTGTCTGACAACTCTTATTACGTTTTATACACCACCTGAAGAGCAGGGAAGAAGCGTGGGGATTTTCAGATCAATGGGCGCCTTGGCCCGTGTTGTGGGTCCAATTCTTTCGGCCGTGGCCTATTACAAGTACGGGGCCTGGTCTCCTTACGTTTTCGGGTCGATCTTTCTAGTGATACCGATTCTTCTCTTAGCGCAACTTCCAAAAGTAGAACATCCAGAAACAGTATAGTTTAGTCGCATTGTCGGTCTTTCAAGAAAGAGCTTTGAAGGACCGACAAGCTTTTCATGAACAAAGTTGTCACTTATTTGGTGTATCCCGTTATGCTTGCGCTTGCGTATGGCATTTACTTTTTTTTCCAAAAAATCTCAGGAATGCCTTTTTTAGGTCTCTACTTTGCGATCTCCACATCAGCTATTCTCATTTTTTTTCTTGAAAAAAAGGTTCCGCTCCATCAAGAGTGGATCCCGCAGTGGACAGATTTAAAACGTGATGTCTTTTTCTATTCACTTGTGATCCAGGTTCTATTTCCTCTTTCACTTTATTTTGGATTTGTTTGGTTTTTTTCGTATTGGGGATTTGAGAGTGCCATTGTCATTAACTTGTGGCCTCATCACTGGAATACATTTTCACAGTTTTTGCTGCTCGCTCTTCTAGGTGAATTATTTTGGTATGTTTGGCATCGTCTTTGTCATACGTCCAAATTCTTCTGGCCAATACATGCTATTCATCATCTTCCCAACAAACTTTATTCCTGGAATACAGCGCGGTTTCATTTTCTCGATAAGTTGTATGAATTCGTCTTCACGCTTTTTCTCTTTTTCCTTTTCGGACTTTCTGTAGAAATATTTTGTCTCTACTATTTGTTTTACGCAGTCACTGGATATATTCAACATGCGAATTTAGATATAAAACTAGGCCTATTTGATTATCTTATTGCTTCAGGTGAAACCCATCGTTTCCACCATGATCCAAACCCACAGAAGAGTAAGTGCAATTATGCTAACAACCTTGTGATCTTTGATCTTCTCTTTGGTACTTTTAAGCGTGATTTAGAAAATCCAGTCAAAAATGTAGGCATACAATCTGATTTGAAACCAGACGGCCTTTTGGAAGAAAACCAATATCCCTTAAAACATTTTTCCCATCGTTTTGAGCAATTGTTTTTCAAACTTATTTTAACGTCTGTTGTGAAAAAAAAAGTTGATCAACTAAAAGAAGCAGCAGCTTCACCTTTTGAGCAACAAAGAGACTTTATCCTGCAGATACTTCAACAAAATAAAGAGACTCTCTTCGGTCGTGATTTTCGTTTTTCAGAAATTAAAACAATAGATGATTATCGCAAGTTAGTTCCCATTCAGGATTATGAAGGGTATAGACCTTATATCGAGCAGATCCTATCAGGCAACGTACAGGCCCTCACCCAACAACCTCCACACGCTTTCACAAAAACAAGCGGGACGACTGGAAAACCAAAATATTTGCCAGTCACGAAGGACGTGCAAAACTCATTTTTGTTTGCCCAACAATGTCTTTCATATTCACTTTTTATGAAAGAGCCGCGATATCTGGAAGGCGAAGTTTTTTCCATTGTAGGTCTTGCAGTTGAAGAAAAAATTAATGGAACCTGGTCATGTGGATCTATGTCCGGAATCCTTTTTTCTCTGGCCCACTCGTCTATAAAAAAGAAACAAATTTTTCAAACTGAAATCGCAGAAATGAAAGACAGCGAGAAAAAGTTTTTTTATCTGGCAGCACTTGCTCTTTTGTCACCAGGAACGACCTTCTATGCATCTCCTAATCCTTCGAGCTTTTTGAAGATTTTCGAAACGATTAATCAAAGGAAAACCGAGCTTAAGCAACTTCTTGCGGACGGAATTGATCCTCTTATTCAAAAGCACATTAAAAGAATTCCACGTGCTCTTTCGTTGTTGAATATGGATCGCCCCTTAAATGCGACTGATATCTGGCCCAACTTAAAAATGGTGACATTGTGGAAAGAGGGAAGTTGTTCTTATTTGATTCCCCAGGTGAGAAGTTATCTGCATACGCAGACCCATTTATGCGAATTGGGTTTTATCGCGAGTGAATTTTATGTAACGGCACCAGTTGATGAACACACAGATCGCCAAATACCAACTCTGGTTGATCATTTTTTTGAATTTATAGAGCGGAATGATTATGACAAGGGAGTGAGAGAAACATTGCTTGTCCATCAATTAGAGAAAGACAAAGTGTATTACCTCATCGTCACGACGAAAAGCGGCCTCTATCGTTATTTCATCAATGATCTTGTTAGAGTACAAGGTTTTTTTCTTCAAACGCCACTCCTATCTTTCTCTCAAAAAGGTAAAGGAGTAACAAACATCACAGGCGAAAAAATCAGTGAAAAACAATTAGTTCAATTCTTAGAAGAGCTGAACAAATCAAATGAGGGAAAAGTTCAGTTCTTTATGACAATAGCAGATCAAGAGTCCCAGAAATATAAAATGTATATTGAATCGGAACAAAAAATTGATAAACTTGATGTCAAATTAAATGACTATTTAAAAAAAATTAATAGTGAATTTGCGGCAAAGGTTAATGATTCGAGACTTGCTCCGATTGAAGTAGTTTATATCAGACCAAAAACAGGAGAGAAATATAAAATTCATCTTCTGAGCAAAGGGCAGAGTGATTCACAGTTTAAGTTTCTATATCTTCACTATAAGAAAGATGTTGATTTTAACTTTGATGAGTATGTGGTTTTATGAAAAAGAGAACTCTTACCAATCACATTCTGGAAATTCCATTTAAAAGCAAGTTTAGTCATCATTCTGCTTCAAGAGTTAAATCAGAGACTATTGTCGCCGTTCTTTC
>CAMLRB010000257.1 GCA_946482295.1 uncultured Bacteriovorax sp.
CCGTTTTGCTAAGAGCATGGGTCAAGATGGGTCTTTTTTTAATATTTTGTGCGTACTTTTATTTCTCTCTTTTTAAAGTGCATGAGTAGCAAAAGGAAAAAATCACAATAAGCTCAATGACCCAAGTCAATTTGTGCAACTCCCTTTCCACTCCCCAGGAGGTTGTAATCTATACGAGATACAAACGATCAAGCTTAATAGAACTCATTAACTGTAAAACTTTTTAGCACTTAGTTTCAGTCGGATGCAGTCGGCATTCTCCTTGCTTTTATTTAGAGAGAAGGTTTTCCATCCTTCTCGTATCATGGAGGATTTATGAAATTTTTTCTTATCGCAATCACGGCTGCATTACTAGGGTTTAAACCCCACTTTGTTTTTGCTGCTGATCAAACGACTGCAACAGTTAAAAAGGATTGGACTGAAATTGTTAGAGACAAAGATGTCATGATTGATCAACCTTCTTTCGCCGATAACATGGGGCCTAAAGGCGTTTTTAATACTTGTTACACTGAAACAGAATTTAAAAGTATAGAGCCTGTAGAAGTTTGTGCGGAATTTGAATCCTCAGAAATTTATCCCCTTAATACTGAAATGGGACCTGTTTACAATTTTAATTGTCAGAAAAAGATGAGCAAACAAGTGGTAATTTCTCGCTCTGTTGAAAGAAGTATTTGTGAGCAAACTCCCCGCATTCAGCGAGAAGGAGATAATGCAAAATGCTTGAAAGAAAAATTTCAAGATCAACTTCCCACAACACTTTCGATGGAAGTCATGAGAGCAAGTGGAGAAGCAAAAGGGCAATCCCTCTTTACAAAAGGCTATCAAATTCCTAAGTGTTAATGCGAGGTTCGATCATGAAAAAAAATAAAATACGTTATGGTATCGTAGGACTCGGACATATTGCCCAAAGCGCAGTCCTTCCCGCATTTCTACATGCAAATAAAAATTCAGAACTGACAGCACTCATTTCCGATGATCCAAAAAAATTAAAAGACCTCTCCAAAAAATATAAAGTCGATCATACTTTTTCTATGCGCGAACTGAAGGATTGCCTCCAAGAAGACATCATTGACGTCTTATATGTGGCCACTCCTAATGATACACACAAAGAAATTGTTGAAATGGCCGCTAATCAAGGTATTCATATTCTTTGCGAAAAACCTATGGCCGTTACAGAAAGTGAATGCATAAAAATGGCAGAGACTGCCAGAAAAAATAATGTAAAACTTATGATCGCCTATCGGCTTCATTTTCAAGCGGCTAACTTAGAAGCAATTAAGTTATGTCGAGATGGAAAAATTGGAGATCTAAAATTCTTCAATTCAACTTTTAGCTTTCAAGTTTCACCTGACAATATTCGAGTCAATCCTGTAGATATGGGGGGAGGTCCACTTTATGACATTGGTATTTATTGTATAAATGCAGCCCGATACATTTTTGCAGAAGAACCAATGGAAGTTATGTGCTTAAAAGGAAATAGCGGAGATAAAAGATTTACGTCCTCTGAAGAATCAGCATCGGTCATTATGAAATTTTCAAAAGGCAAACTCTGCACCTTCACTGTCAGTTTCGGTGCATTTGAGAGCGCTGATTTTGATATTGTCGGAACAAAAGGAAGGATATGCCTTGAAAAAGCATATGAATATACTGAGCCCATGACAATGACTGTTTATCAAAAAGGTCGTTCAGAAAAGGCTAAAGTGAAGGAAAAATATTTTAAAAAAACAGACCAGTTTGCCGCTGAACTGCTCTACTTTTCTGACTGTATCCAAAAAAATATCATCCCTGAACCAGGCCCTCAAGAAGGTCTGGCCGACGTTCGAATTCTTGAAGCTATTCACAAATCGGCCCGCTTAAAAAAACCAATTGCTATTGAACCACTTGAGATATTGTCTCGTCCGAACAAAAAACAAGAAATTAAAAAAGCATCGCCGAAAAAAGTGAAAACACTTCACGTGCAATCACCGCACAAATAGAGTTTCTCTTTAGAGTGTGACTAATTGTTAGACTATCTTTAAAGCACATTCCTTCACGCCTGATGAATAATGAAAACAGATTAACACTCTCGAAGGAGTTAAAATGATCATTAGTAAAACTCAAAAAAAGTCAGTATGCGATTGGAGTGTTCTCTTATTGTTGCCGCTCTTTTGGGGATTTTTGCTCATTATGCTTTTTCAATTATTTTATCCACTATTGAGCAAGACTATTGGTATTGGACCTTTCTATGGAGTCATTATATCAATGTTTATTTTTGCATTAGCAGCCCCCTATATTCATAACTTTTTTTATCAAGTCAGTTATTCGCGAATGGCCTTTTTATGGCTGCTTTTTACGATCATAGGATTACTAAGAATAGACAATGGTGTACTTTCAATGAAATTAACCAGTATTCTTTTACATTTTTTGAGCTGGCAGATGCCGGCCATCGTTTTTAGTCTCATATACACTCTCCTTTATGCAAAGGAGAGGTCAATGAAAATGAATTTATTTGATCCTAGCGCTTCTTGAATTCACCAGTATAACGAATGGCCCCTATGCCTTCTTCGTTTAGCATCCAGTGAGAGTACTTCCCATATTTTTTCTGCATTTTATTGAAGCGTGTTTTATCAATAGGACAACTATGGCCCATCAATCTTAGTCGATCTTCAAATTTATCCGCCGTTTTCTGTGATGGAAACTTTGAACAATTGATGGCCTCATCCATAGAATCATCAATATATTTTCTGAAATCGAGATCTTTAATTTGTTCCCATCTATTGTTTTTACAAGTGATGTATGGACCTAAATTGTGTTCAGCTCCTAATACATCATCTCTTAACTGGAGCATGTGGTTCCAAAATCGCATTCCATTAAAGTTGGCAGATAAATCACCATAACTGAAGACACCGTTACCAATTTTATTTCCACCTAAGAATGTTTTTTCTCCAATTACACCTTTACGAACGGCCTTCACAGGTCCTTTTTTATCGAGATAATTTTTTTCAAAATAACGAAAACCTTGTCCGTACATATGCTCTAACTTGTCAGTCCCAATGAGTTGATTTCCTACACGGATAACAGGAGACATCGTAAGGCCAGTCTTCTTAACAATTCCAAGTCCCATCCCCATTCCATCCCATGCACTCCAATCTCTATAAATTGAGCTTTCCAACGGAATCTCTCTAGAAAGAGGGGCCAATGAAGCGGTGATTTTCTCATCAAAGGTACTATTAGTGTGATTACCGAAATGTTTTCGTAACTCTTTATAGAGTTCAACCTCATTACACCCGTTTCCTTTTGCATTGGCCTCAGCAAGTGATTCTTGTACGGATTGATTCGTCACTTTGTTTAAAAGAGGAGCACTATCTTCCAAGGGCAATTGCCTGTCTGTTAGGGTGTCTGTCTCAGCTGATTGAAGAAGAGGGCTTAGGAAGATTGCAAGTAACAAAACATTCACTTTCATGAAAAACCTCTTAGGAGAGATAGGTTAAATGTTAAATTCGCCGGACCATACCATCTCTTATAAAGATTCAGTTAAAACCTATACATTTTACAGAGAAGACTTGCCTCAACATGCTATTCCTAGTGTATTATACTAGAATCAAATCTTATTTGAGGTGCTTTCTGAAATCTGAATTTCTGCAGTCTATCTATTCCTTTTACGACAAACAGGCCGAAAAGCTCATCGTTGATAGTCCTCAGCTCGCGGATGGCACTTACATTAAAACTCGAGCACTTCTCATTTTATGGACATGTACTACTTTTGTTATGTGGTTTTATGTTCTCTATTCTATTCTCGCGTTTCCCCTGTCTTCACCAGTGCCATGGGGGGGGCTTATTTTTACTTTGATTCATTCCATTTCTCCTTATGTGTTTAAACGAACGCAATCCTTGCTAGCTGCTGGATTAAATATCTCCCTCAGTGGTTTGGGCTTTCAAACACTTTTTTGCCTTTTTACAGGGGGAGTTTATTCTCCGGCCGCTATATGGCTCACTTTTCATCCCGTTATTCTTGGATTTTTTGGAAGTACAGGTTGGATTCTTTTTTCAGTAGGTCTTAACACTTTCATCATTGCAACCATGTATATTGCAGGTCACTTTGGACTACTTCCACTTGATGAACTTAATCCACTCTTTCGAGATGGAATGATTCTCACTTCGTACGTTGGTCTGGATATTCTTGTAGCGATCTTTACTGTCACGGCCATTAAAATCAATTTGAAAAAGAATGAAGAGCTCAATAAAAGTAAAGATATGACTGAGAATCTTGTGCGAGTACTTTGTCACGACATCAAC
>CAMLRB010000258.1 GCA_946482295.1 uncultured Bacteriovorax sp.
TGTGAGCTTATGATCCATAAAGATCTGTGGTTCATAGTTCCAGATGATTGGCGTGAGAAAGTAAAGTTTTACAACATAAGAGCTAAAAACGAATACAGTAAAAATAAACTGCCATCCAAGATCGTCGTAACTGGTATTCTAAATTCAACATTTGTTGATCCAGACGAATTTGGTGAAAGTCTTGATCATTTAGCGACTTCTTTAGGGAAAGAAAATCTTAAAAACATTGAAGTGATCTCGTATTTTCCAGATAAACGTAATGATCTTTGGGGATCTTGGGAAGAAGACAATATCTTACGTTATTCTAAAATGATCTTTGAAATACTCAAATTAGATATTAAAACTCCTACTTGGCGCGATTTAAGTAACGAGCTTGAGTTTAATGATTGTCTTTATTATGAAGTGAATGCTGGACTATTTATAAAAGATAGTTTTGTTCAGTTTAAAACTCTTTCAAGAGGGGCTGGACTACTCGAGCAACCTTCAGAGTCTGGACCTTTTAAAAAAATTAATGAAATTCCTGCTTCTCTTTATCATTACTATGAAATTTTCAAACTGGATGTTGATAAGGCTGTAAAATATTCACAACCGTTTAGTCGTGAAAAGATCCCATATTTTAAAAGAATTGCTGAAAACGACTTTAATGGCGTTAGAATAAATATGTACTGGGAGCAGTGGTTCGCAAGCTATTTGAAGAAAGTTGTTCGTGATAGAAAACTTCAGAAATAATTAAAAATATTTTTGACGACTTCTTTCAATGACATAATCAAGTCCATAATAAAAAATGGCACCAATGGCGCTTAGTAAAAAAATGGAAGAATAAACATTGATAAGTTTAAATTGATCCCATGAGCGCCAAATAAAATATCCAAGACCATTATTACTCGCCGTTGTTTCGCTAACCACGACCAACGTTAAACCATAATTTAAGGCTAATTTTAGCCCTGTCAGTATCTCAAGCTGGCTTCCTTTTAATAAATAATGCCAATAAAAGTCTAGCGTCTTTAGAGGATAAATTTTTAAAATATCTGAAGATGGCCCTGTAAGTATTTTTTTAAAACCCCAGCGCGCATTGATGAAAACTGGATAAAACATACCTATACTTATCATTGCTATTTTAGATTTTTCTTCAATTCCAAAAATGAGAAGCATTAGAGGATAGATCGCAACTTTTGGAAGTGGAAAAGAAAGGGCGATTAATGGATTCAAAATAGCATCAAACCAAAGCTTATTACTGGCCAATAGGGCCAGTAATAAAGCTGCTGGAAAAGCGATTGCCGATGCAATGAATAGACGATTTAAACTAAAAAAGATGTTCAGCGTAAAATCTTGATCGGTTTGAAATAATAGAAACAAATTTGAAATAGTTTTTACAGGAGACGGATAGAATGCGGGGTCGATTAAATTGAATAAGGTTAAAAAGTGCCAGACGAATAAAAAGAATGAAATGGTTATGAGAAATCTCATTATTTCTCCTCCAGGTAACATCCATATACTTGCTTAAAAAGTTCAGCATAGTGAGGATTCATTCTTTCTTCAGCCAAAGATGAAGAATGAGAATTTTCATTAGATTTGATTTCTATTGTGCGAGAAATATTTTTTGTATTTTTAGAAAGAAAGGATATTCGATGTGAAAGGTATATGGCTTCATCGATATCGTGAGTCACTAGAATAATGGTCGGCTTGTTTAAATTCCACAATTCAATCGTAAAATTATAGAGATCTTCTTTTTGGATTTGATCGAGATGTGAAAAAGGTTCGTCCATCAAAATAACATCAGGATTATTGCAAAAGGCCCTAAGTAAATTAAATTTTTGCTTAGTTCCTCCAGAGAGATTCTTAGGATATTTAGTTAGATACTCTTGAAGTTGAAAACGTTCAACGAGACTCTGTTCAATTAAATTATCTGGACTGCTTAACTTCAGGTTTTTTTGAATATCGAGCCAATTTAAAAATGCATCCTCTTGAAAAACAAACCCGAGCTTACGAAAATCAAAATCTACGCTCCCTGAATCGGGCGAGCGAATTTTTGCAATTAATTTTAAAAGGAGACTTTTCCCAGCACCAGTTGATCCCAGAACTGTGTGAATTCTTTTAGGCTCAAACGATAATGTCAGATCTTTAAGAACTTGCTTAGAATCATAATTAACATTAACGTTTGAAATTTTCAGAGTTTCCTCATTTTAGATTTTTAGCTGCATATTCAGAAAATGTAGTATCAATAATATCTTTGGGGTTTAGTGGTCTCTTGATGTAGTTTTTTTCATACCACTTAATATCATTTTCAAGTTCTTTTATGTTTAAAGAACCAGCGGGATTAAGGCCAACTATCGCCATTTTTTCCCAGATGATGTCATCATCAATTTTAATTGATTTCTTAAGATCCGCAATAACTGAAGCGCGATTAATGTTTTTAACGAAGGCATTGTTATAATCAGAAATTCCCTTACTGTAGGCGAGCATGAATTTTTTAGCTTCCGCAGGATTATTCTGAATAAACTGCGGTGAATAGAATAAAGTTCCGCTTTGTTGCTTAGGATAAACTTCAGAACCAAGGCCAACGATTGTGGCGATATTTTCCAGAACAGCTTTAGTTAGAAACGGCTCAAGCTGAATAGTAGCATCTATTGTTCCGGCCTTAAGTGCTAGATTCATTTCAGCGTATGAAATTTTAACAAAGCTAACATCTTTTAAAGTAAGTTTTGCTTTTTGGAGAAATCGCTCAGTGAGAATTTCTTGTGAGACTCCATCTAAAGATGTTAATCCCATTTTAAAGCCTTTTAGGTCTTTTAATGTTTTGAAACGGCCCGTTTTCAAATGATCGTTTCGAACAATCAGGGCCAAGTAATCCTTGTTTTGAGCGATGTGACCTTTATCTGCTACAATTTTAAATTTTTGTCCTTCAGCAATGGCATTAAACAGTCCTGCTGTAATATTGCCGGCCCCAACATCCAGTTCGCCTTTTGAAAGTAATAATGTCATAGGTGCGCCTGAATTGTTAAAGTCTGTAACTTCAACATCCAGGCCTTGTTCTTTAAAATATCCGCGCTCTTTAGCCAAATAGATACCAGCGGAACTCACAACAGGAGATGAGCCAACTTTGATGGTCTTAGCAAATGCAGATGATATAAAAAATGTAATGAGAAAAATAAATAAGGGCTTATTCATCCTAATACTCCAGTTTTTTAATATTCTGAAGTCAATAGAGCTTATAAACAAGGCGATAAATATCGGCTTCTATTCAAGGCCGTAGCGCGCGAGAACCTCTCGATTTAAAATAGTTAGTTCACGCCCGTTTTCTTGAATCCAACCTTCATCTCTAAATTCACTGAAAAGGCGAATAATAGTGTCTTCGGCTGCGCCAACTAAAGTTGCTATCTCACTTCGTGTAAGCCGCATTTCAACATGAGCAGAGTCCTCATCTTTAAAATCATCAACATAATTTATGATAAATGTTGCTAATCTTTCTCTAACGTTTTTGGATTTATGTTCAATGTTTTGCTTTTCAATGGAGATAATATCTATGGAAAGCTTTTTGATTAAGTGGAGTGAAAACTTTGTATTCTTTTTTAATAATTCTAAAATAGTGTCCGTTGAAATAAAACAAGCGGAAGAATTTTTAAATGCTTGAGCAGATCCTTTATATTTTTCTTCTATGAACAAACTACGATGACCGGCAGTATCTCCTGGGGCCACGACTCGAACTATCGTTTCGCCATTTCCAAAATTTTGCATAATTTTAAATCCGCCACTAGCAATACAAAAGATCCCAGTAGTCTCTTCACCTTGTTTAAAAGCAAACTGATTACGAGAGTATTTCGAATGTTTTTTAGATGCATTGAGCTTTGAAAGAGTTTCATCATCAAGATCGGAGAATAAGCTCTTCTTCCAAACAGGACAATTTTTGCACGTTAAGTAACATGATTCATTCATGTCAACCACCTAGTATATTGAGTAAACAAAGTTAATGTCTTGTTCAAAAGATCCAAAAAACAAAATGAGTAATCCGAGTGTGATAAAGCAAAAAAAGCGAAACAGTTTTGAACCTATAGAAATTTTTTCAATAAAGTGTTCCAATGAATATCGCTGGAAAACTTCTAAAATTAAAATCGAAAATGTACAAATTAAAACAACGTAAGCATTTTTTTCAAAATAGAATTGTAAGTTATTGGTGAGATTAAAAATAAATCAGAACATAATTTTATAAAATTGGCTTAGTAATTGAAAATTAAAAAAAATACAAGTAACGATAAAAAGGCCAACAAAAAAC
>CAMLRB010000259.1 GCA_946482295.1 uncultured Bacteriovorax sp.
GAAGCCACCGATATGCCCTCTATGGGCGTAACAAAGAACCACATTCTAATCTTATCTTTATCGCTCGTCACGCTTGTTAATTGCGGCGGCTCTAAGATGGATAAAAAAAAATCAATAGAACTTCAAAACACTGAAGAATTGGAAGTTGCTGATCTCAGTGATTCACAAAGAATTATTGCTACTCGTATTTGTTACGCTTATCAATCAAAAGTTGCGACCTTTAAGGGAATCATTGGCAATAATTTTCTCTTTAAAATCCAGAACACTGATTGTGCGGCCCGAGAGTTAAAATCTGATATAACAGCAACTCTCCGTTACGATCTTAATAATAATTTGGAATTTGCTGTTAACGATTCAACTCAACTGTTTGTGAAATCCGTGCAGACAGACACTGTGGGCTATCTGGCCCAGCTTTGTACAAAAATCAAAAACAATGAACCGATCAATAACACTGTGGTTACTGGCAACGTGAAAACCCAAGTAGAGTTTTCACGTATGGATGTTGATCGCTACGTACTTAAAACATTTACTGTTAATGGTGACGTCTCGACGTTTCAATCCGCTGACACTTATTCAGTACGGACTCAATTCAATATATCTCCCGGGCAAATCCTGGGAATGGATGAGCGCTTTGAAAGACAAAAAGTTTGTCCTTCTGGAGCAACTCCGGCCAATCCAAATCCACCCGTAACGTATTCACGTTTCATTCAGGCGTTTGATAAAAAATTGTAATTAAGACTTTTTCTTATGGTTTCTTTTTGGCCGGCGCTGCTGGCTGATTATTGTACTTGAGAATCTGCCCGTTAATATCTTCGATTTTAAGACGAGTGTTGTTTTGTTGATCCGTTAAATTTGCTTTCTTAAGTGCTTGTTCATAAGCTTCTTTCTCTGCATCTTTCATTGTTTTAACTTCCGCAAAGAGGGAAGCTGTATTTCGCGAAACTTTCTTTGTCGAATCATCAATAATACCTAGATAAGAAGATACGACGTTCGTGAACTTGATCAGATCACCCATATCTTTTGTTCTTGTCGCGAATTCTTTTTTAATAGTGACGAGTTTACTATCACTGTTTGTGACTTTACCGTCTTCGGCAGATGTCTTCTTTTGAATCTTTGCCGTCATGCTTTTTATGATGGCCTCTTTTTCGGCCTTAAAGCGATCTCTGATTTCCTCTTTAATATCTTCCAGGGTTTTTCCCTTGGTCATTTCACTGGCCTGTTCTGCGGTATAACCTTCCTCTTTCAGGTAATCTTGAACACTCTTTTCATCTTTTAACGTTTCAGCTAAACGCTCTGCCTGAATTTCTTGAGCGAGTCCAAATTCAGCAAGGGCCTTTTCATTAGCGTCTTTATTCGTATCAATAAACTTTTTACACTTAGCTTCGTCTTTAATTTTTTGAGTAGCTTCATCCACGCAAGCTTCTGCTTCTTTAGCGAGGGCCTCGTTTACTTCTTTAACAGATTGTTCTTTTTCTTTGCCGTCCGCCCCCATGACTTTAACTTTCTTTTCCATGTCTGCTGAAGTGATTTCCATCAACTCATCGTTATTGAATTTTTTTTGGTCAGGTGAGGCGAAATTCGAGGCAATGGAAAGCGATTTTTCTTTTCCTAATTTATCGTAAAACTCAGATTGTTTTTCGGCATGAATAAGACTCTTACGGGCCGACTTAACAAAATCCATAACTAGGCAGGCCTGAGTTTGGTCTCCAGGAGTTCCTTTTTCATAACAAATTTTAGGGATAGCGGCGATACACTTCATCCATGGATTGTTATTTCCTGCTTGAGAGAAATCAGCGTTCTTTAAATTTTTAATATTATCTTCTTTATATTTTTTTTCATCATAAGGACAAAGTCCTTTATCTTTACAATCGGTAGAAGAATCATTGATGTCTGTATTCAAACAATAAGAAGTCATCGCATTAACGATCGACTTACCCATTTGTGATTTGTAAAGATCGATAAATTTAGAATGTTCAATGGCCGTGATCTTACGATCATTACCTTTACCCGTATCTTCCGAATGAAGAACTTCCTCGAGCTTTGATCCAAAAAATTCAGTCAGTGTTCGAACGGCCGGATCGGAGGTATAGTCGGTATTAACGGCCACCGTTCGATTCGTAAGATTTTCCGAAGGAGCACCACTGGCCGGTGCACGTCCTTTTGAATCGCCCTTTACAGCTTGAGCATAGGTTTCTTGAACTTTCTTTTTGAGGTCTGGTTTTTTACTAACTTCAGTCCAGATACAGTTCGGTATTTTATCAAGACCAGTTGGATTATCTTTTTTACATTGTTCGTAAATCGCACCCACACCATCAATAGCGAGAAGTTTATCCAGTGTTTCGTTTTTAGCGACACCCCCGTAGACATCAGTCTTTTCAACTTTCTTTACGTCCTGGTTTTCTACTGCAAAAGCAGACATGGACATAATCAGAAGGATAAGAATTGGAAGTTGAGGTGTTTTCATAGACCTTTTCATTGTACCATTCTTGTCGGTTATATTTGTAAGAACTTAAGAATGAGTGGGACTTGGGAAAGACCCTGCCTCAAGGAGTGGGCACTAGTCTTTCTTAGGGGCCTTATTCATAAAGCCCAGGCCAAAGACGGGACTTTCAGAGAGTTTTTGACGGCGCTTATTGTATTCCTCAGTCGTCTTAACCGAAGCATGACCCACGTCTTTACTGACCTTATAGAGATCAACTCCGGCCTCTAATGCAGATCCAATATAACTGGCCCTTGCCGAGTGCGGAGAGATACGGTGATGAATTCCGGCCTTTTTACACCAGGTCTTGATGATGTAATCAATAGACTTCGGATTAAGCGGCTTGATAATATTTGCTGGTTCCAGAGGATTTCTAGATGGTCTAAAAATCCAGTCTTCAGGATGCATTTTTTCACCGTCATTTTCGATGAAAGAAATGTATTCCAACATGACTTCAGCGCATTTTGGGTGCACAACTTTGACGAGATGTTTGCCGCCTTTAGCTCGAACTTCAATCACGTGATGACCATCTTTAACAATAAAATGTTTACGGCGAAGATTAATTAATTCTGCTTTACGAATACCAGTTGTAAACAAAGTATAGATCACAGCTTTGTGTAGAAGACCTGGTCCTTGTAATTCATCTACTAAGTCCAGAAGCCTGGAGATATCGTCATCATTTAAATCATTTGTAGGTTGAATAACTTCTTGTCGTGGCCGTTTTATTGATGAGCAAGGATTGAACTCAATCATGCCTTTTTCAATGAGAAAATCAAAGAAACTCGAGTTCGCTGCTAGTTTTCTGTTTACAGTTTTTGGGGCCTGGGAATTGTCAGTTAGCCAATTTCTAAAGGCAACTATATGGACTCTTTCTATTTGTGAATAAGATTTCACATCAGGAAAATTGTCGGCCAAAAATTCAAAAAGCTGGCCTATATCATGCCTATAGGATTTTCTCGTGTGGATTGATTCGAAATTACTGAAAAACTCATATTCAAGTTTTGAATTAAAAGCTCGTGGAGAGTCGATAACTTTTAGTTGGCCAGAATTTTTACGTGAAGGAATCATCTTAATAAGAATTGTACACTGGTCGATAGGTTTCCCAAGTAAAATGTCAGTAGGAAAAATTTTAGGGTAGGGGAAGTATGTCGACATCAGAAAAAATGGTTTTTGCCTTTTGTTTCAATGATCCACAATCTGCACAAACATTGGCCCAAAAAATTGTGATTGGTTCGACAGAAATTCATTTTGTTTTTAATGATGGTTTTGATCAGTTCTTAAAAGAACTGGCCATTCACCCAAAAATAGATGCCTTCATCATCGAAGAAAATTTTATCGAATGTTCTTCATATGATTTTATTAAAAAAATCAAAAATTCAAAGAAATACAAACGTTCAATGACAGTATTGATCGTTGATGAACTCTCCAAAGTGAATCCATGCGCACTAGAAATAGGTGCTGATTTAGTTATTGATCGATACTGTTTTAATACGGGAATAGGTGAGAGGTTCAAAAAGACAATTGAAAAACGCCAGAAAACTGTCATCCCAACGAATTACAATGTTCTCGTGCTGGATAACCAGCCTGATGTTTTAGAGCTAATCTCAATGCATTTAGGCCAAATGGAACATGCGCGTTTTGATTTATGTTTGAGTTTGGCGGAAGCCCGGATAAAACTCGCTGAAAAACGCTATGACATGCTTTTATTAGACTGGAATCTCGATGATGGAACTTGTCTTGATCTTCTGGAGTTTAATAAAAGCGATGTTCGCGCC
>CAMLRB010000260.1 GCA_946482295.1 uncultured Bacteriovorax sp.
GAACAATAATTCTTAATACTGACAAAGCAGATCTCTCATTTTGATGAGGTCTGCTTTTCTTGAATGGCGATCTATTGATTTTTTTCCCTTCGTTGTATCAATCACTAATTCAAAATACCCCTTATTCTCAAAATGTTTGAGAGCTTCTTTATTTTGAGCATATTGATTGCGAATCTTGGCCATATTAGGTGAATCAATGAAGTGTTCAACATTGAGCGAGTCTTTGCTTTTAAGTTCGAATTTAGTCTGCCAGATGGGAATGAAAAAGACTTTATAGCGAAGAGTGAGCTTCGTACCTTGTTTCACTAAGTTTTTTTCGTAGAAGTAAAAACCTAAAAGTACAATCGGAGTTAGAATCAGTGTCCACTGCACGAGATGGCCTAAAAAAAGTAAACTTGGATCGTCGTAAGTGAGAAGTTTTTCAATGACAGCACGGGCGGCAAGCCACATCAGAAAAAGAACAGCGAGGGCAGCTGCAAGATAGCCCCAGAAAATCATCGGTAAACCGTAAGTTTTTAGAGTGATTTGTTTTGGTTCAGTTGTGGTGATTTCAACACGATCACCTTCATCTTGATTATCTGTTACTGGAAAAATGTACATCAATCCCATAGTGCTTTCCGTTCGAATTAAGTTTTTGGTTCAGCTTCAAAACAAGCGACAAGTCGTCCTTGTTTTTCTTCTAGTTCGGGAACACGCGTTTTACAACTTGGCTGCGCCATTGGACAACGTGTACTGAAGGCGCATCCAACCGGTATATTAAGTGGACTTGGCATCTCTCCATAAACCGGAAGACCTTCATGATTGATTGGTTCATCCATGAGGTGCGGAGCACTTTCTAATAAAATTTTAGTATAAGGATGTTTAGGATTATTGAAAACCGCATCTCTCGATCCATACTCGACGATTCTTCCTAAATACATGACAAGAATTCGATCAGACACATGTCCAATGACAGAGAGATCGTGTGAGATGAAAAGGTAGGCCAACTGGAACTCACGTTGAAGTTCCATTAAGAGGTTGAGAACTTGAGCTTGAATAGAAACATCAAGAGCAGACACAGGTTCGTCGAGAATGAGAATTTTCGGTCGAAGCATGAGTGCACGTGCAATTCCTAAACGCTGACGTTGTCCACCACTGAATTGGTGCGGGTATCTTTTGGCAAATTCAGGGCGGAGACCAACTTTTTTCATCATTTCCATGACGAGTGATTCGATCTCAGCTTCCGTTTTGTCGCTGTTGATTCTTAAAGGATCAGCAATGATGTCGAAGGCCTTTTTACGAGGATTCAATGATTGATACGGATCTTGAAAAACCATCTGGATTTGTGAGTGAAAATCCGCGGCGCTCATATCTTCAATGGCACGTCCGTTGATTTTAAGATCGCCCAAAGATTTTTTCTCTAACTGAGTGAGAACTTTGGCGAGCGTACTTTTTCCACAACCTGATTCACCAACGATTCCTAGAGTCTCATTTGGTGCTAAGGTGAAATTGATATTATTAAGTGCTCGCAGTTGTTTTTTCTCTGCAAACATCTTTTTGATTTCATAAATTTTAGAAACGTTTTTGACTTCGAGGAGTGAGGTCATGAGCGAGCTCCTTTAATCAGAGGATGCAGACAACGATACTCATGCTGATCTTTGAAAAGTTCAATTGGTGCTAGAGTACAATCTGTTTGGCAGGCCCCACAGCGAGGATGGAATTGACAGCCATTTGGTCTTTCGTGAAAGGCCGGAACAATTCCTGGAATACTTGGAAGGTCCGTTTTTGGTTCACGGATGTGAGCACTTGGACGCGAATTTAAAAGTCCTGCCGTGTAGTGATGGCGAGGGTGACGAAGAACTTCATTCGTTTCACCACTCTCGACGAGTTCTCCGGCGTACATTACTTGAATTCGTTCACTGTATTGGGCCACAAGACCTAAGTCATGTGTAACAAGAATGACGGCCATATTATTTTTTTGTTGAAGCATTTTTAAGAGCGAGAGAATTTGCTTTTGAATTGTTACATCGAGGGCCGTTGTCGGTTCATCAGCGATGAGAAGTTCTGGGTTACATGAAATAGCCATGGCTATCATCACTCTCTGGGCCATTCCCCCTGACAACTCAAATGGATAAGATTTTAAACGATCTTTAGGAGAAGGAATCCCCACTAAAGTTAAAAGTTCAATGGCCCTATTTCTCGCTTCTTGTTTTGAAATTTTTTCGTGCTCGAGAATTGTCTCGATCAACTGAAATTCAACAGTGAGAAAAGGGTTAAGTGCGGTCATCGGATCTTGGAAAATCATCGACATCTTTTTTCCGCGCCAAGATCTTCTTTTACTTTCCGAGAGAGAAAGTAGTTCCTGACCGTCAAAATTCATCGACTTCGCTGACACAATCGCATTATCAGGAAGAATGCCCATCAAAGCGAGATTGGTAATACTTTTACCTGAACCTGATTCACCAACTACTCCGAGCATTTCTCCTTTCTTTAAATGAAAAGAAAGATCGCGAATTGCGTGAAGAGGTGTTTTACTTCTATCGGTTTTGAAGTGAATGTTGAGATTATTTATCGTTAATAAGTCACTCATTTTAGCTCTGCTTTTTTAGTCTCGGATCAAGCGCGTCTCTTAGACCGTCACCGAGAAGGTTAAATGAGAGAACAACAATCAAAATACAAAGTCCTGGAAGTGTTACCATCCAAGGTGAGCTTTCGATGAAACTACGGGCATCTGATAACATTGTTCCCCATTCGGCCATCGGGGCCTGCGCTCCTAAACCTAAGAAGCCAAGGGCCGCACAGTTTAAGATTCCGTCACTGAATCCTAATGTTGCTTGAACAATGAGAGGCGCCATACAGTTAGGAAGAATTTCAATGAACATCAAACGGAAATGACCAGCACCGTAGAGTTTTGCTGCCGATACGTATTGTCTATTTTTTTCAACCATCACTTGAGCGCGAATGATTCGTACAAAGTTTGGAATGGCCACAACACTTACAGCGACAATAGCATTTGAAATCCCAGGGCCCAGAACCGCAACGATAACAATGGCAAAAAGAATGCTAGGCAGTGACATGATGAGGTCAGTGATTCGCATGATCGTTTTATCAACGAAACCGCCATAAAAACCAGCGAACACACCTAAAATCGTTCCCGTGATTAATGAGAGAATTACAACCATGAAACCAACACTTAAAGAAATGCGTGATCCATAGATGAGGCGAGATAGAAGATCGCGACCTAAATCATCTGTTCCCAGTGGGAAGAGAGAATTACCACCTGCTATGAATGAAGGGGGAAGTCTCAGGGCCTCTGTATACACGGCCGTCGGATCATGGGGCGCGAGAATTGGAGCTAATAAAGCAATGAGTGTTGAAAGAATGATGAGGATAATTCCAATCAAGCTTCCTTTATTTTTTTTAAGTTCAAAAAAGAGTTCTTTAAAAAATGGTCCCATTTAGTTCTTCATCCTTGGGTTTAGAAGATAATAAATGATATCGACCACCATGTTGGTGAAGACGATAATGAAAGAGATAATGAGAACACCACCCTGGATGACGGGATAATCTCTTTGGGTGATACTTTGAACAATCCACTTCCCAATTCCAGGCCAAGAGAAAATTGTTTCTGTTAGAATGGCACCTGTAATGATTGATCCAAAAAGAAGAGCGAGTGTCGTGACAATAGGAACAAGAGCATTACGTAAAGCGTGGATGTAGATGATACGACTGCGACCTAGACCTTTTGCCTTTGCAGTACGAATATAATCTTCTCCCAAAACTTCGAGCATACTTGATCTCGTCATACGAGCGATAACTGCGAGAGGGATCGTTCCTAGAGCAATACTTGGGAGAATGAGATGGCGAAGAGCACTTAAAAAAGGGGCAAAACCATCTGCTTCTCTCACTGAAGTCTGTAAAGTATCGATGAGATAAAAACCAGTGAAGAGAGGAATTTCATAGAGAAAATCAATTCGTCCTGATACGGGAGTGAGACCCAGTTTGACGGAGAAAATAAGAATGAGAATGAGACCCCACCAAAAAATAGGCATTGAGTAACCGACAAGTGAACCACTCATCAGGAAATAATCAAAGAAGCTATTTCTCTTTACGGCCGCCCAAATCCCAAGAGGGATTCCAAGAAGTGTGGCGAACAAAAGTCCAACCATTCCCAGTTCCATTGTCGCTGGAAAGCGTTCAATGAATTCGCTCCACACGGAATTGTTTGTAAGAATTGATGTTCCAATGTCACCGCTT
>CAMLRB010000261.1 GCA_946482295.1 uncultured Bacteriovorax sp.
ATATGGGTTTCATTTTAACGCCATTAAAATACTGGGCGAGGGTTACAGCAATATTAGATATAGAGAAATCCCAATCTGGTTCTATTAAAACTGCCCGTGATGGATCTGGTTCCGAATATTGAAAATCTACATCTAATCCATTTTTTCTAAAAAACTCTTTAGCTATATTTTCACCGCGCTTTAAACTCTCTAATTTTTTTTCAGTAAAGTATCCTAATAGAAAAACTAAAGAGCCATCATTTTGTTTTTTTAGGGTTTTAAAGTCATTCTTGGGTTTTAATTCAAGATTAACTACATTGACTTCTTCTTGAGATGTTTCGTTCTTAATGTAGTAAATTCCGGCCAAAACACAGACAATAATAAAAACTTTAAAAATCATTTGCGATTTAGGTTGTTTATTTTTCATATTTATAACCTCAAGTTGTAGAATAATTTATTGTAACTTCATTCCACATTTTAATAAAGAGTCACACTAGGAAATAGACTCCGCATCATTCTTAAATAATGATATTCTGTGTAGGATGGTTCATTTCAAAAATACAATTCATAGATTGAAAAATTTTAAATTGAAAGTTCGTCTCAAGATATTGAGCTTACTTTTACTTTTCAGCAGTTCATATCTCTTAGTCATGCATTTCTTTGTCTATGAGAATGGAAACCTTTACTCGATTCGTATT
The DNA here is from genome assembly GCA_946482295.1 of uncultured Bacteriovorax sp. The sequence continues at coordinate 678 of CAMLRB010000261.1, forward strand.
CAAGAAACATACAAATTTGGAATGCGAAGGATGCCTGAAAGCATTGATTATCTCATTTTAGGTGATTCAACCTGCTTATATAACATTTCACCAAAAGTTCTTTCGACAGAGTCTCATTCGGCTTGTCTTGTTGGAGGATCCCTATATTTGACAAAAAATGTCGTCAACTCGCTAAATTTTGACAATGTCAAAAAGGGATTTATCATAACTCAAACATTCATTGATGATCATTACGATCGCGATCTTTGGAACTTGATCATACCCAATCACCTTATCCATTTGAGCGACGTTCAAAAGCTTAGTCATTTAAACCCGTTAAGCTCCACTATTAAATTCGTTCTCTCAAGTATTCATCTCACTGAAACCTCTTTGGTAGATCTGTCGGTTCGTTTTAAAATGCTAGCTTTTGATTTTAAAAACTATCGAAAATTTTTCAGTAAAAAAATAAAAGACGAAAATGGGCATTACGCTGCAGATTCGAGACATTTAAATGAAGACGATTTTAACCGACCGCTTAAGAATTTTTCTCTAGGCATTTCTCCCCCTCCCATCGAGAGAGAAACCTTAATCTATTTTCTCAATGAGGCTCAAAAACGACGGTTACATATTTATTTTGTCCGCACTCCACGGTTTCAGAACAATTTACATGAAGATTATAACCAGAGTGTGTTGGAATATCTTCAAACACTTAAACATCCATCCTTGAAGATATTGGATTACACTTCAATGGACCTAAAGAGAGAAGATTTTTTAGACGTGAATCATTTGAATGGAAAAGGTGCTAAAAAGTTTAGTCATAAGCTCAAGAGTGATTTGGCTTCTTTTTCGAGATAGCCTCTAGTATTTCAATCAAATTTTCAACGTCAATCACGTCCCCAACTTCAAGTGAAATTTTAAATTCTTTTTGAATTTCAATTATTAGCTGAGCATGCTTCATTGAATCCCATTCGGGTAGGTCACTTCTTTTCACATCACACTTTTGAAATGTTGTTGAAAAAATTCTATTAAATACTTTCAATAGCCTAAGCTCAATCATAATACTTCCAAAAATGCTTTTTTAAGCAATGTTAAACTCCCCTTGCCTCTATTATTTACAGGTATGGACTCAACCTGCCTATAGACCTGTGGAATTCTCAGTGATGGCAGATTTTTTCTGCAGAAGTTTTTAAAGTCTTCAAGTGTATGACCAGGTTTCATGACTACGAAAACTCCGATCGCTTCCCCTGAAAAACGATCATCTAAAGGAAAAGTGGCCACATCTTGAACCATTGTTGATTTTAATAACTCCGAATTTAGATCATCAGTATAAATTTTTTGACCATTCTTTATTATGACATTCTTCGAACGTCCAACCAACTTATCTCCTTCAAACAAATCTCCAGTGTTAAAGGAAGATACTTGTTCTACGATATGACCATCCCAATATCCACTGAACATATATTCTGATTCTAGTAATAATTCTCGTTCGTTTGAAAAAGTTTTTTTTACACACCAGAATTCGTTAAAAACGCTGCTATTTTGTACATCGTGAATTCTACGATGGGCAAACCACCCCAACATTTCAGTTGCACCGTAAACATCATAAAAAGGCACCTCCTTCAGCCATTTTAAAATAGGTGCAATTTTTTCACTTAGAAGCGGGGCGCTTGCACAATGAACTCTTCGTAACTTTGAATGTTCGAGCTCTTTTGAAAAACCTAAAATCATTTCCCAGTGACTAGGAACTGTGCTGAAAAAATTTATGTCATAAAGTTTGATCAAATGAGCAAAATCAGCAGCAAAATCCAGTGTCATTTTTGGGCCAATGTAAAAATGGCGAGAATTAAAAAGGCAATACAAACTATTGCAGATAAGTCCATGACCAAAATAGGTAGGAACAAAACAAAGAGCATTTTCAATTTCAATTACTGGAATATATAATTTCATAATTTCCATTTTTTTCATCAATGAAGATTTTGAAATGAGAACTCCTTTGGGTGAGTTGGTGGTTCCCGATGTGAAGAGGACTAGACTTATGCCTACTAAATCTTGGTTAACATTCTGATGAAGGTGCTCTTCCTTTTCATGGCACAATAACACATTAGGCTTGATTCTTTTGCAGAACTCCTCAAGGCCTAGCCCCTTAAAGCTCGGATCTAGTGGTATGGCGGTAACTTCCAAAATCCATAGGGCTAAAAAATCAATGAAGAAGTTGATGTTATTATATTCAAGCAAAACAACACTTTGCCCTTTTTTAAGTAAAAACTTTTGCTCAAGTTCTATTGCTCTCTTGCTGATGGCTTCTTTAAATTGCTTTGAGCTAAGACCTCGTTTTGTGTCTGTCTCAAATATTGAGGATAGACTCAAACGATTAACTTCTGTTAAAATTTTAGTTGAACCTTTCATATACAAACTCGGAATGCCAGATGGCCTCTGTTTCCATTATTCTAATACTATTTTTAACTGCTGTTGCATTTTTATTAGTACTTTTTATAAATCCACCAAAACGCTGGGCACTTCTCTCCGCACTATCACTATACTACTTAGCGTGCCTCAATTATAAAATCATCATTGGATTCTTGCTGTTGGCATTCATTTCTTACTTCATTCTTAAGAGCGAAAGAAAATCTAAATGGACAGTATATTCTGCTATTGGAATAAATTTATTCTTTCTCATTTGTTTCAAATACATATTCCCTAATTCACATGAACTATTAATTCCTTTAGGTCTTTCTATTTTCGTTTTTCAACAAATTGCTATTCTCATAGAATCCAATAAGGATTTTCAAAAAATCAGTATTTATCAGTTTTTCACTTTATCGTTTTTTTGGGGAAATTTTGCGACAGGACCGATTATTGCCGAGGAATCATTAAAAGAGTTTTTAAAACCTATTTCATTATCTTCTAGAAATTTCATTCATGCACTTTCATTAGCTATGATAGGTTTGTTTAAAATTTATGTAATCGCTGGGAACTTAAGCCATTTGACCAAACCCCTTTTTATGACTTTGTCTGAAAATCAGAATTACTTAATTCCATTCTTGGCCAACAAGTATGAAATTTATGCTAACTTTTCGGGGTATACAGATCTCGCAATATCTACAGGTATAATTTTTGGTCTAAAACTTCCACAAAATTTTGATCAACCTTTCCGTCATAGCTCTATCATTGAGTTTTGGAGGAGGTGGCACATGTCACTTACCAGTTGGATAAGAAAATATGTTTTTTATCCATTATTGACTACCCGATTAAGCAAATTTGGACCAACCTTTTTAATGTTAATCACCTTTTGCGTCTTTGCACTTTGGCATGGACTTAAGTTCACTTATTTTCTCTATGCTTTTATTCAAGTCATTTTGATTTATTTAACTTATCATTGGCGAAAAATATTTCCTACCTCACGTCAATCGTCGCTACTTAATATTTTGCAGTGGCTTTGGTTTTATGTTGTCCTTATATCCGTACCTGGAATTTTGTTCAAGTCTCAAGACCTAAGCCAATTCTATAAAATTATGAGCGCAGTAATTTTTAATCTCACCAATAA
>CAMLRB010000262.1 GCA_946482295.1 uncultured Bacteriovorax sp.
ATATCGACATTTATATCTGTTATCACAACCTTTACTATCTCAAGTAACAAAAAAAGGTCATTAATTTCTTCATGACCTTTACTCATTTCCACCACGATAGTGGGGCAGTTTTTAGAATATTTCGAAGAAATTGAGAGGTAACCCACCTAGACGGTGTAGCCTCTCCATAATTCGAGGAGCAATCCCTTTAAAAGTGAGAAGTCCATCCACTCGCTCCGCAATTGTTTGCGCGATAATAACAGGCCCTTCCATTCCGCAAATTTCGATGATTTCTGTGACGACTCTCTGTCCTTCTTGATCACGACCTAGATGAATGATGAAATTAACGGCCGAAGAAATTTGTTTACGTACAACAATGAGTGGCATATCGATGCCTGAAAGTAAGAACAGAGTTTCCATACGAGATAGAGCTTCACCACAAGAATTCGCATGCACTGACGTCATACTTCCCTCGTGTCCAGTGTTCATCGCTTGAAGAAGATCAAAAAGTTCACCACCGCGTGTTTCACCGATGATGATGCGATCAGGACGCATTCTCAAAGTATTTTTAACAAGATCACGAGTCGTGACCACGGTATTTGAAATAAGACTTTTGCCTCCCGATTCCAAACGTACAACATTCGGAAGTCCTACTGAAAGTTCCAAAGTGTCTTCAATTGTGATGAGTCGTTCATTACGGGGAATTTCGTTTATGAGTAAATTGAGAAAGGTTGTCTTACCCACTCCTGTTCCACCAGTGACAACGATATTAGCTCGACCTTTGATGGCCCCCTGTAAAAAAGAAATCCATCCGGGCGAGAGTCCGAAGACCTGAGGATTTTGCTCGAAACTAGAGATAAACGGAAGGTATTTTCTAATTGATATCGCGGGTGATCCTTGCACAAAAGGTTCGTTAATGATGTTTACGCGAGATCCATCGGGTAAGTTTCCATCAAGAATAGGGTTGTTGTTATCGCAAACTTTCTGATTAAAATCCGCAACCTCTTTAATAAAAAGTTTTATATCAGCAACAGGAAGGTTGGCGTTTAGCTGAATAAACTGTCCCCCCTTTTCTACAAATACATTTTTGGGTCCATTGATGAGAATTTCAGTTATGCCTGCTTTTTTTCCGAGATCATTAATTAAATTCCATACACTGCTATTCATCGATTTATCCTAATTAAGCTGAAGTATCACTTGTAAAAATATCTTGATCGTTAATTGAAGCACCGTACGTCATAAAATTATTCAACAGTTGTTCTTTTTCGCTTTCGGTGAGGAGAGCAAACAAAGCTTCATAACGTGTTTGTGTTTTTAAAAGTTCTGAGAGGCGTTCAATGCCAAAAAAATGTTCATATTGGATTAGCTGCAACATAAGCCAATCGATACGCACTGATTTTGCTTTCGAAAAACGCATCAGTTCGATATGTTCATCTTTTATAATAAGAGGTGTGAGTTCACGCGAGTCGCTTAATTTCCTTACGTGTATTAGTGACATCTTTGCATAAAAGGCCAAAAGAAAAGCACGTGAAAATCCGGGCTGAGTAAAATGTCTTAGTTTATTTTCTACACTGATTAAATCGCTTACTAAATTAAGATTTGCTTGATCAGGAAATTTTCCAGTCATCGCGTGCTCTAAAAATGCAGCACACATTCTATTTCTAATCCCTACCCAACCTGATATGGAAAGAATTTTACCTAGAAATCCATCAGGATCAATGTCTCTGAATAATCTTTTTACAAGAGCATTGAAGTCACGGTTTTCACTAATATAGAGCTCAAGATTGGTATTCGTTTGAGTGGAATTCTGAATATTGCTCACAAGTAAGTGAGTAAAATAATCAGGCAAAGAAATATAAGGCAAATTGAGCATCTGTTCCCTTGTCTATGAAGCAATTTTCTCATTTTAGTTTATACTGAGAAAGTATTTGTCTCAATAAGTAAAAAGGGATAACCGCACAGATGAAAATTCCAATTTTCGAAGAAATCATATTGAGAAGTTTTGTTCCTCAGGATTTGCAGGAAAGTATTAAAGAATCACGAATTGGAAAGGTTCCTGCCTACATCAATCTTTCAGAAGTAAAATCTGAAGATCTTGAATCAATCGTCATGAATATTGAGCAGGCCATTTTAGAAATGGGATCTCATCCACGTTTTCCCTATCCTCTCTTTCTCATTACAAGAAAGAGTGTAAATGGTCTCATGCCTATGGTGAGATCAGTTCGCGAGTTACCCGAACACTACTTTAAAAAAGTTAAGCGCCCTAACAATAAAGAAATGCAACTTCTTAACAAACTTTCATTGAAAGTCGATAAAATCAAGAATCTTGAGTTGTATAAAATAATGGAGCAGCTTAAAGACTCGGCCGATGCTCAAAAAAAACTTTATCAAGAGACAAAAGAACTTTATTTTTTAGAAAGTATCAACACCAAACTGACGCCTAAAGTGAAGGGTAAATCGCAATCATGAATAAAAAGATTGGTAAACACACTGTAACTGGCGACTTGATGGATAATCTCAAAGGCTTTGAAGATGTCTTTGAAGATTATGTAAAAAGCGAAGAGTACAAAGATCTCGAACGTAAAGAACGAGAACACGCCAAAATTGGCGAACAATATGAACTTCAACATTTCCTTGAACAAGAAAATATGCGTCTAAAGGCGATGGAAACATTTCTCACTAAAAAAATTCCACTTAAAGTGCATTTTTCACAGACTGAAAAATTAATTCTTGCTCAACTCACAAGAAAAAGTGAGCTGAAAAGTAAACTAAGTGAAAACTTTAAAAAGCTGGACTGTCCTCTTCAAAAGAACTTGGCCCAACTTCTTAATTCACATTTTTCTTAATGTTGTTTGATCGTCAAAATAATGGGACCGCCGACATGCTTGAAATCTTCATCTGACATTTGATCAAGATCATATCCCACAAGCTGAGTTTTCAATAAATCTTGCATGTAATTATTGAAGTCATAGACTCGATTGAGACCGAAGGTATCAGAAAAATGTTGGATTTTTTTAAAAAGTTCGGGGCTCAAAACAAACTCCCCTTCGCTTGTTAGAACACCTGAGACAAAGCGCTTATATTCTTCAATCGTGAGACCCAGTTTTGCCGTAGTTGCCTGTTCATTTTTTTCATTGAATGAACTTAAAAAGTAATTCGCAAAATTTGAAAGCAACAGTGCTTCAAAATCAATGTCTTCCACAGTGTAATTGAGATAGAAGCTATCTTGTAAACGACCTTCTTCTTTTAACGTAGAAAATGCTTCGTGAAATTTTTGAGCGAATGGTAGCAGCTCAATAAGTGTCTTTGTTTTGTAAGTCCACATCAAGTACTCATCTACTTCGATAATTGTTTTTGCGCTATCATCTTTCGGCGAGTGGAATTTTACAGGCTGATCGAAAGTGTTATCTAAAAAATCGTTCCAATAGTCACCGAGGAAGGACTCTCTATCCCCATCAAATTGATTTGCATGGAGTGCCTTTTTAAGCTCTTTGAGATTAAAACGAATCAGTGAATTTCCAATTTTATAGAGATCTGAAAAGTTAAAAAGAGTAAAGAGACCGTCAGCTGGGATGTCTTTTAAAAACTCACTCACTTGTGAGGACTTAAGATAGTTGAATCCTAGAAGAATTAAATTCTTTGTCTGAGCTCCCGTTCTCGTCATTGCAACAGAGCCTTTTTTAAGTGACCCCTGAGACTCTAGACGAGCATTAATAAGACGAACAAAGTTAAACTGGATAAAATCCGCGCGTTTTTGATCTTGAAGTTTCAAAAGCTCATCAATGACTTTTTTAAAGTGATCTTTAAAAGCAACCAACGATGAATTGTGAAGATTTTGATTTCTTGAAATTTCTCCAATTTCTCCTGTGGCCGAAGTTTTCTTTTTAATAAACTGGTGAAGAAAATCGATATTTATAAACGGATTTTCTGCTTCTAGTGCATCAATATAATCAACAAATCCAAAATCTCTCATTCGCTCTTTGCGTGCCTCAAATTGATCTTCTTGAAGGACTGTGAACGAGTCTGAAACCATCTTAAAGAGAAATGTGTAGGCGTGCTCAACTCCTATTTCGTAGTAGAGCTGACGAATGAGTGAGCGAACCTCATCTACATAAGGGAAACTTTCATCAAATTCAAAAAGAAGTTGATTATCGTCTGTGAGAAAATAATTATCATGGTCTGGATAGTTGGGATCTTCAACATCAAAAC
>CAMLRB010000263.1 GCA_946482295.1 uncultured Bacteriovorax sp.
AGATCTTGAAACTTATATCTACAAACCAAATGGCGTAGAATTTAAAACGGTTAAATTTCACCAAGCAAAATCGAAGGCCATTGAAGAAATTCTCGATAACAGCATCGATGAATATTACCGCGGCCACGTTACAGAAATTCATACCACTCTTTCACCTGACAAAAAGATGGTCACAATTGCCGATAATGGTATCGGATTTCCTATCGATAAAGTTCCGCAAGTATACACTGAATTCAGAACGGGTTCGAAGTTCAAGGACGAAGAGACTGATGAAAAAGGATTTCTCTTCCGTACACTTGGACAAAACGGCCTGGGAGCAGCTGCTACTTGTCTTACTTCCGATACGTTTGTAGCGACAGTTAAGCATTACAATTCAAAAAAAGAGCAGACATACGAATTCATCAATGGTGCGCTCGAAACGAAAAAAACAAAACCAAAACCTTTCAAAGGTGCTTCTGGCGTATCTGTTACGCTGACACTTTCGAAAGAAGTTTATAAAGACAACATCATCAATGAAGATCTGCTTCGTAAACGCATTATCGATCTTGCGTATAACAACCCAGGATTAACATTCTTCTTTAATGGAGAAAGATATCAGTTCAAAAAAGGTCTGCTGGAACTCGCTCAAAGAGTGGACTCAGCAAGTGCTCAGCTTTTTGGCGAAGAAGTTTTTATCTATGAAACACAAAACGCGAAAGGTAAGACAGTAAAAGGTAAAATCGACTTTCACCTTTCACTTTGTATTGATAAAAAGAGCGATGATCGTGAAAAGTTCATCTCTTTCGTCAACTCTACGCCGACATTTGACGGTGGATTCCACCACGATCGCGTAAAGAGAATTTTCATTAATGCCGTTAAAGATAAAATCGAAAGAGCTGCCAAAAAAGAAAAAATTTCTGTTATCGATAACGATGTACTCGTTGGAACGACATTTGTAATGGGTATTACAATGCCGAACCCTCGTTTTGAATCGCAGACAAAACGAAAGCTCGTTCGTGATTTGAACCTTGAAAAAGGGATCGAATCATTTATGAATGACAATATTGAAAAATTCTTGCGTAAAAACAAAGAATATCTCGACCTGGTAGTGGAACGTGCAAAATCACGTCACCGTTTCCAGGAACTAAAAGACGCTTCTCTCAAAGGGAAAAAAGCGAAGAAACAAAGAGTTGAAAAACTTCTCGACGCCAACGAAAGAAAAGATCGTCACCTGTGTACACTCTTCATATGCGAAGGGGACTCAGCAATCGGAGGTCTTCGCTCGGCGAGAAATAAACTTTACCAAGGCGGTATTGCGCTCAAAGGGAAACCGATGAACGTTATGCAGGCCTCTATCAACGACGTTATCAATAACCAAGAATTCATGGACATCATGGCCTCAATTGGTTTAACGATTGGTCAAAAAGCAGATTCACAAGAACTTCGTTATTCGAAAATCGTTTTCCTCGCGGACTCTGACGTGGATGGTGGTCACATCAACACGCTTCTCGTGAATTTCTTCTTCACATTCTGGCCGGAACTTTTCGAACAAGGGGCTATTCAATTTGCAAAAGCTCCACTTTTCGAAGTTATTACTGACAAAGAAACTCTCTTTGTCGAAAGTGATGATCAACTGGAAAAATTAAAGAAAAATAATGCCGTTAAAATTCGTGAAATCCAACGAAACAAGGGACTAGGAGAGATGTCGCCAGAGGCCTTTAAGCACACATTGAATCGCGAAGAGTTTACGAAAATCAATGTTGAAGACATGGATTCAGCTAAAAAAACACTCGATATCTGTTTCGGTAAGGACACTAATCTTCGTAAGGAACTTTTATTAGACGAAGAATCTACAGGCGCCCTGGCCGCTGAAGACGAACCAAAAAAAGCAAAGGCCGTGAAAGCAACTGCTGCTAAAGCGACTAAAAAGGCACCGGCCGCAAAGAAGACAATTGTAAAGACGACAAAAAAAGCAAAGGGTAAAAAATAAAATGGAAGAACGTTACTTACACTCACTGGATTCTGTTTCGCTCACTGAAATTGTAAAAGAAGAATATCGCCTTTACCAAATTTATACATTGATGGATCGTGCGATTCCTTATTTGCAAGATGGTTTAAAACCAGGTCAGCGTCGTATTCTTTTCACTCTTTGGAAAAATCAGTCGAAAGGATTGATGAAAGTATCGAGTGCGACTGGATTAGTCCTAACATTACATCCTCATGGACCAGCTTCTGTTGAATCGGCCATCGTTAACATGGCCCAAGATTATACTTTTTCGAACAACTATCCCCTGATTGATAAAAAAGGATATTTCGGAGAGAGGATGGAGCCAGCTCCTGCGGCTTCACGTTATATCGAATGTAAACTGGGTAAAGTGGCAGAGTATCTTCTCTTTGATGATATGAACCAGGTTGCCATGGTTCCCAACTATGATGAAAAAGTCATGGAGCCAGTGTGTTTACTTCCAAAACTTCCGATCATGCTTCTCAATGGTGCTGAAGGAATTGGAACAGGTTTTTCTTCAGTTATCCCAAGTTTCCACCACTCAGATCTGATTGCTTCAATCATTCAGTTTGTTGAAACGGGAAAAGTAAAAAAACTTAAACCATACGTTCACACGTATAGAAATAAAATTGAAACGGATGAAAAAGGCCGCCTGGTCTTCGGAATGAAATTCGAAGAAATTGGTGGAAGTATTTACATCACCGAATTACCTCGTGGTTACGATGCGACTAAAATTTATCGTTACCTCACGAAATATATTGATGAAGATTATATAAAAGATTTCATCGATTCATCAGTTAACAACGATGTAAAAATCGAACTCATTTTCAAAAAAGGCCAACAACCTCCACTTGATGAGGTCGTAAAGAAGATGGGAACATCTTCAACTCTCGTTCCAAACTACACACTCATCTCAGAGCGGGGAGTGAGAATTTTTGCTCAACCTGAAGAAATTATCGAAATCTTCGCGCAGAAAAGATTAGAAGTTGTTAAACGTCGCTATGAACTTCTTTGTGAAGACTACGAGAAGAAAATTCGTCAGAACTCAGAAATCATCCGCTTTATCAAAGATAAAGAATACGAAGTGGCAACGAAATCAACGAACAGAAAATCTTACGTTGAGTATCTCGACAAAAAGAAATTCACATTCGCTGAGTACCTTGCAGACATGCCAATCTATCGTATGACCAAAGAAGAAGTGGAAAAACGTCAGGCCATGGTGAAAGACGATACGGCTTCCCTCAAAGAATTTGATCGCATCGCCAAGTCTAAATCTCTAGTTGAAAAGAAACTGGTAGAAGAACTTCGCGAAGTCGACGATAAATTAACTGCGTGGATTAAGCAAAAAGACGCTGAAAAGGCCAATCTTCAAAAGAAAATTGAAAAAGAAAGCAGTAAAAAGAAGGTAAAACGGAAGTAGTGGAGTGAACAGCTCCATTAAATCTAATCAGTTGAATTTTTTTATAGAAATAAATGACCTTCCCTGTTAACCTGTTAATATATGGTTTAAGCACCGATTGATTTTCATGGAGGAGAATAATGAGCTTAACGAAGGCCGATATCGTAGAGCGAGTATACAAAGAAGCTGGTTTCTCGAAGAAAGAAGCTGCTGATTTAGTTGATCTTGTCTTTAAAGTTATCAAAGACACTCTCTCAAAAGGAGAGAAAGTTAAGATATCTGGTTTTGGTAATTTTTCAATCAGAGACAAAGCAACTCGCGTAGGAAGAAATCCTCAGACGGGTGAAGCTATGGACATCTCTGCAAGAAGAGTTCTCACTTTTAAACCATCACAAGTTTTAAAAGAAGACGTAACAGTTCGCTATGCTCACCGCCTTGATGAAAAAGGAAATGAAAACAAATCACTTCCTCCTAAAGAAGGAACGGCAAGAGCACTTAGCTCATTCATGTCAAATACTGATGATGGTGAAGACGATGTAGACTTCTCACCTGAAGACGACGACAACGATTAAATACTAGAGTGGAGCCACGAGAGTAATGTTTGGACCAATTGAAATTCCTAACAAATCTTCCTTCAAAATAAATGAAGTGTGTGGCCTCACTGGTGTAAAGTCTTACGTTCTTCGTTTTTGGGAATCAGAATTCGATGAAATCGCTCCTCTTGTTTCAACGACCGGACAAAAGCTCTATGAGCACCGTGATATTGAAGCAATCATGATGATCAAAAAACTCCTATTCGA
>CAMLRB010000264.1 GCA_946482295.1 uncultured Bacteriovorax sp.
AGTGATCCCTGAATGAAAAAAAGTTGAATCACCCATGAGTACAACTGAAGGATTTGTCGTAAACAAATCAACGCCCGCACCTAATGCTCCCCCTTGCCCCATGGCCGAAAGGTTGTGCATTTCTTTAAATGGTTCTAAAAAAGATAGCGAGTAACAACCGACATCTCCATGAGAGAGAAGATTGATATTCTGGCCTTTTAAATGGGCACGAAGATCTTTAAGCAGTGAAAGTGTCTCACGATGAGGACATCCCGGACAAAATGTCGGAAGTCTTCGAGGCATGATTTCTGAAAGTGTCAAACCTGGTTTTGTAGGATGACAGGCAAGAAGACCTAAGTCTTTCATGATGGCAGAAAGTCTATCAACGACGATTTCGTAATTAAGTCCCCCGTGAATTGGAAATCCTTCACTCGAAATAAACTTCTTTCCGTAAACTTTACACTTCAATTGATGACGAATGATGATTTCAGTAAGTTCAGTTTCTAAGAAGCCACGTTTTTCTTCAACAACAACAATCGAATCAAGATTTTTTAGGTAAGGAAGGATCAATTCATCAATAAGTGGATAAGGAGCAGCGACTTTGTAGAGTGAAAAACGCTCTAATGCTTGATTGTCATCCAGCACTTGCTTGAGGATTTCAAACACAGCTCCACTCGATATAAAACCAATTTTAGAATCTGTATTACCAAACTTTTGATCAAGAGATTTTTCTTTCAGAGCTTTTAAAACACGAGGAAAACGCTCTTTGATCATGGCCACGTCGGCCTTCAAAGAATTTGGCGGAACCATGACGTTTTTGCTGAGATCAAAAGTGGACGGGTCCAACTCAACGAGGGTTGAATCTATTTTTTTCTCTTCACCCACTTCAACACGCCCTCCACCTTCTGCCATAAAAGTAGTGAGAAGAACGCCCTGATAAACAGAAGTTTCAAGTGAAAGTGATAGCGCAATTTTCATCCAATCTTTTAGCTCTTGGGGAGTTGAAGGATCGAGAAAGGGAATGTGTAAATGTTTAAAAAGATAACGTGAGTCAGCTGGACTTGATGTAGAGATAGACCAAGGATCATCACCGACAACAACAACAACTCCACCCGTTCCTGGGTTGGCAAAGTTTCCAACTGAAAGAGCATCAGAGGCCACGTGTAGCCCCATTGATTTCATCGCAACGAGTGAGTTTCTGTGTGCTTGTTTTGCACCTGAGGCCATGGCCGCAGCATTCGCTTCTGAGTTAGCGATGACGACGCGAATACCTTTTTCATGAAATTCTTTTTTGCGTTCGTGAAGGATATTAAAATAATCAGCGAGTGGTGAACCTGGATAGCCGGTGTAGAGATGAAAGCCAGCTTCGAGGGCCCCTTGAATGATCAATTCGTTACCGTTTAAAATTTCAGTTTTCATTTGTGTTAGTCCGCGTTTTCACTCTAAAAATGTTCAAAAAATATCTCATAAATTTTTAACTAAGCAAAGAAAGGTTGATTGTGTCATGCGGGCATTTCCCTATAAAAAATACATTTTTTCACCCTTATTCAAGAATTCGTTTAATATGGCCCAAAATTATTTGGAGACCCTATGAAAAAGATTATTATTGGAACAGTTCTTTTCATTTCCTCTTTTACTACATTCGCCGGTTGCGTGGATGATTTTCGTTACTTACAGGACAAATCGAAGGTCACGCTGAAATTCATGCGTGAAGTAGAAGTAAAGAGCAAATCTGAACTTAAAACACTTCGTTCCGCGGAGTTCAAGGCCGCTCAAAATTATATCTCTTACATGAATTTTAAATTCGATGGAGACAATTCATTGTTCGTAAAAAACGAGCAATACCAGACTAAAGATGCTCATAAATCTTCTGTCGGATATCGTATGTCGGTTACAGATGGTGGGGATGAATCGACAGTCAGGTACTACATGAAGATAGATGTAGGAATGGAAGACGTAACATACCCAATCCTCTATCGCATCTGGGACAATCAATCACCGGAGCGCGACTTTCTGTGTGAAACTCGTTAATTGAAATAAACGGCGGAGATCACGGCAATAAGAGCAAGAATACCAGGTGCTGCCTGAATTTTTAGAATACTTTTGCTTGCCGTGAATCCGCCATAAATTCCGGCGATAACTACACAAGTCAAAAAGAAAATTTTCAGACTAAACGACTGTTCAGATGGCGCCACCATTGCCCAGATCAATCCCGCAGCTAAAAAGCCGTTATACAAACCTTGATTCGCTGCTAAAGTGGCACTTTTCTCTGCAAACTCAGCGTCAATTTTAAAAATTTTTTGTCCTTTTGGAGTTTTCCACAAAAACATTTCCAGCACGAGAAATCCTACATGCAAAAGCGCCACAACGGCGACCAGAATTCCCTCGATAATTTGCCACTTTTCCATACGATTCCTGCTTTGCTAAAGGAGAAAAACTAGTGCTATTCTTAGTGCACTTTTTAATAGTTCTTTTACCAAGGATAACTGATGTACAAGATGATTGCTATCTATAAATCTCCGGCAGACGTAAACGCATTTGCTGACTGGATGAAAGGTCACGCTGAGCTTGTGAAAAAAGTTCCACATGTTAAAGAAGTTCGCATGAATAAAGTTACAGGAACTCCACGCGGACCAAGTGATTTACACCTGATTGTTGAAGTTTGTTTTAATAATAAAGAAGAATTTAAAACCGCAATGAGTTCTCCGGAAAACATGGCCTGCGGTAAAGATGCTTTCAGCAACCATAAGGACATCGTTTCTGTTCACTTTGCTGAAGAAGAAGTGATGAAGTTTTAAGATGGAAAATTTACTACTCGAATATCCCTATCGCGACAACAAGCATATCGCTCTTGTGCGTCTGAACCGTCCTAAAGTTCTCAATGCGCTTTCAACGGACCTCATGCAAGAGCTTGTTGATTGTTTTCTCTCTCTTGATAAAAACCCTGACGTCCGTGTAATCGTGCTTACAGGAAACGAGCGAGCGTTTGCTGCCGGAGCAGACATTGCTCAAATGGTAACAGCGACACCGATCGATCAGATCAATGATCAACGATTCAGAACATGGGAAATGTTAAAACTCATTACTAAACCAGTGATCGCTGCCGTCAATGGCTTCGCTCTTGGTGGAGGATGTGAGTTGGCCATGTCATGCGATCTGATCATCGCTGGTGACGATGCTAAATTTTCTCAGCCAGAAATTAAAATTGGAACTATTCCAGGAGCTGGTGGAACTCAACGTCTCACACGCGCGATTGGAAAATCAAAAGCGATGATGATGGTTCTCACTGGTGACATGATTGATGCAAAAACGGCTTATGAATGGGGATTAGTGGCGAAAGTCGTTCCCGCTCCTACTTTACTTCAGGAAACTTTTGAACTGGCAAAGACAATTGCCGATCGCGCGCCGGTTGCTGTTCGTTTAGCAAAAGAAGCTGTTAACAAGTCGTTTGAAATGACATTGAAAGACGGAATGGACTTCGAACGTAGAAATTTTTACCTGACGTTTTCTTCCGCAGATCAAAAAGAAGGCATGAAAGCATTCTTAGATAAACGCAGTCCTGAGTACAAAGGAAATTAAGCATGTCACAGTTTAAGTTTATCAAATACACAGAAGAAAATAGAACGGCCTTCATTAGCATGAACCGCCCGGAACTTTACAATGCTTTAAACGCCGAAGCGAAAATGGAAATTGTATCGGCCATTAGAGAAGCCAATAAAAGTACCAACGTTCATTCGATTATTCTAAGCGGCGAAGGCAAGGCCTTCTGTACTGGTCAAGATTTAAATGATCGCAATGTTCAAGCTACCAATGGCGGAGTTGATCTCGGCCATACACTGATGACTGAATGGAATCCACTTATCAATGCTATTCGTGATTCTAAAAAAATAGTAATTGGCTGTGTGAATGGTGTCTGTGCTGGTGCTGGAATTTCGGTCGCCATCGCTTGCGATATCATTGTTTCAAAACCAGGTGTGAAATTTGTCGGGGCTTTTTCAAAGCTCGGGCTTGCTCCTGATGCTGGTTCAACGTACATTTTCACGCGTGCTCTTGGTTATCAGAAAACGATGGAATTTTTCCTGATGGGTTCTGCTCTGACAAGCGAAGAGCTCCATGCAGCTGGACTCATCAACAAATTGTCTGAAGATCCTTTAATGGCCGCACAAGATTATGCACTTGCGATCAATAAACTC
>CAMLRB010000265.1 GCA_946482295.1 uncultured Bacteriovorax sp.
TGTCGAGAACTAAATCTGAGTTGCAAAAACCCTGGAGATCTTTTATCAACACTCGATGTATCTTCCCATCATAGAAATATGAGCATTCAGGATGGGGGAGAAACTTATAAAGTTTTAAACAGCATAGAACGTAAATTGCTCGTGGTAAAAGAAGAGTGTGCTCAGTTTTCATCGCTTGTACACAGAATGCTGGATTCAAGAGGGAAGACCATTAACGTTGAAGAAGGTGGATGGAATTTTCTCACTGAAAAATGGAATGAGTTTAAAGGATTGAATGCGAGCAGAAAAAGAAACGATTGCGTAAGCTGTTTGGCCGACGATATTAAAAATACTCTTGTCACAGTTCAGACACCTAAAGATCAACTGGTGAATGCTTTTAATACCGCTCGTTCACTTGGCGAATTTATGTATAAAGCGCTTCTGCCACTTCATTGTCTAGACGAAAGTAAAATGGCAAGAATTCCTCCATTTAAGGCCAGAACATATCCAGAGTACAAAGAAACGCCAACAGTTGATGGAATCATGGCAAAGGTGGAATCACTTCTCCATGAAAATATCCCGCTAGAAATTGGGATTTGTACGGCCTATGCCTCTCCACAAGGTTGCATTGAAGATCAGGGGCACTCCATCGCACTTTTTGGAATCAAAGAAGTGTGTAGTCGCACGACAAATGATTGCAAGAAAATGGTTAAAATTAAAAATAGCTATGGTCAGTCCTGGCAGAATCAAAACGATGATGGTTGGGTTGATTTACGAAATTTAGCAGAAGCAGGACTTCGTTTAGGTAACCATCACATTCTCAACTGGATTGAGTCTCCTAATCAAAAAACTCAAAATCTACTTCCGAAAAAAATGCCTCCGTCGCCAGCAATAAATGTCGTTCCATCAAACAACCACACGCCACCGGCGGAATATAAAAACTATAAGGGGATTTGGAAATGTCCTGGCGGAAGTTATCAACAAGAATATGCTTCGGGATGTGTTCCGTTAAGGCCTTAGTCCCAAGTTAGAACTTGATAACCTTTATCTAACAAACATTGGTTGGTGAAATTTTTTTTGATGTCTCCAGCACTTACTGAACGACCAGATCCTACACCTACACCCAGGCCAACACCACTCCCTCCAGTTCCAAAACCAAAACCGACTGATCCGCCGACAGTTGAACCATATCCAGAGCTATTTGCTATTTTTTTACCTTCTGGCGTATTGAAGTAATCTTCAGTTTTTTTCATACACTCATTGATATCAGCTTCCGCTTTTTCGTTTCCAGCTTTGGTGTAAGCTTCGTTAGGATAGAGTTTTGGTCTTGTCTTTGAGGCACAAGAGCTAATGGTTAATGCTAAAAGACTTATAAATATAATCTTGGTCTTCATGTCCCTATTTTATTTTAAGAAGTAACGAAGGACAAAGACAGATGCAGTAATTTACGTCGTGCGAATATTTTTTATGAGAAGAGAAAGACTTCCTCCAACTAATCCCCAAAAAGCTGCACCAATTCCAAACAAGCTCACTCCAGAAGCAGTGATAAAAAAAGTAATGATTGCTGCTTCACGATCTGATTCTTTCTGCAACGATTGAGTCAAGCTGCTGCTGATGGTAGTGAAAAGAGCAAGACCAGCGATGGCCATAACAAATTCTTTTGGAAAAGCTGAGAAAACTGTCGCTACTATGCCAGAAAAAAATCCGATGAATAGATAAATGACACCTGAAGTGACAGCAGCCGTGTAACGCTTACTGGGATCAAGATGTGCTTCTGGCCCCATACAAATGGCCGCCGTTAATGCAGAAAGATTCAACGTAAAACCTCCAAACGGAGCGATAAGAAGATTAGTCAAACCTGAAATGGTTATAAGTTTAGAAATAGATGTTTTGTAACCATGAGATTGAAGGACTGTTACGCCCGTGAGATTTTGGGAAGCCATTGTGACGACAAAAAGAGGAAAACCTAAACTGATGGCTGCCTTAAAACTCCACTCAGGATAAACAAGATGAGGTTCAAGGATGGCGCCTTTGATTTCTGGAAAAATCAGTAATCCTTCAAACCAGTAGAGCATCGTTCCCGCTGCAAGTACAAAAACTATACTGGAGCGAGCTGAAAATCTTCGGCCTAATAAATAAACAACGAATAAAATTAAAGTCAGAAGAAGTTTCGTTTTCATGGCCACAAAGACATCAAGGGCAAAGTGGAGGAGAACTCCAGCGAGCATTGCACTAGAAAGGGCCGTGGGAATCTTATTCATTATTTTTTCAAATATGCCAGTGACACCACTTAAAGTGATCAGTGTGGCAGAAAAAAGAAAGGCACCGATAATTTCGGGGAGTGTGAGTCCCTCTGCACTCGTGATGAGCAATGCTGCCCCAGCAGTAGACCATGCATACATGATGGGAATTTTATGTTTGAGAGAAAGAGAAATTCCCAATAATCCCATGGCCAAACAAAGAACACCCAACCATGAACTCGCTTCGGCCGGAGTCGCACCTGAAGAAATAGCCGCTTGATACACGATAATGGCCGAACTTGAATAGCCTACGAGGACTGAGACGAGACCTGCAGTTGCAGATGAAAAAGAGAGATCTTGGAAAAAGGTTTTCATCCTTCTATTAAAAATGAAAACCTTTGAGCTGTCAGCTTTTTATCAGGCCGACTTACCGTAAATAATTTCTAAAAGTTGTGAGACGGCTACTTTTGTTTCTGTCGCTTGAGATTTTAATTCGCGAGCTGCAAGTGAACATTTTTCCGTTGCTTCTACGTTGTGAGCAGTCCCCATTTCAATTTGTCCAAGTGCTTTATTTATTTCTTCCATCCCCACAGATTGTTCTTTAGCTGCTTCGCTGATTTGGTTGTTCATCATCAAAAGGTCATTAATATCTAAACTAATCGTCCCTAGAACATGTTTGCAGCTATCAGCGTGAGTTCTTCCATTAGTTACTTTTGTTTCACCAAGGGATACGAATTTTTTAACATTGTCTGTACTGCTTTCTACTATTTCTCTTACACGAGAATTACTTTTATCCAATAAAATTTTGATTTCTTCAGCCGCTTTTCCTGACATAGATGAAAGTTTAGAAACTTCCTCCGCCACAACAGAGAAACCTTTTCCGGCTTCTCCCGCACGTGCAGCTTCAACAGATGCATTAAAGGCCAGGATTTTTGTTTGGAATACGATATCATTAATGACTTTTGTTTTTGTGTTAATACCTTCAATTAGCTGAATGATTTCTTTTAATTCTGTATTACTAAACTCCACTTGTTGCTCTAGTTGCGCATTTGCATTTGTAATTTCTTGTATGGCATTTAAAAGATCATCAACTGCACTTTGTCCAGACTGAGTTGCTTGATGGCTCTTTTTAACTTTATTACAGCTCTCAAAAGTGTTGTCCGAAGTTGTTTTTATCATTGAAGCAACTTGAGTTGCTGCCGCTACTGTTTCTTGAAGAGCACTGGCCTGCTGATTTGTACTAGAAGAGAGTCCTTGTGATACATCTGCAACGTCGGCACTTTGTTGTTCTACTTTAGATGATGTGGAATTTAATTTTTCAGCAATCTCAGTAAGAGTTTGATTTAGTTTTTTACTAAAGAGAAGAAGGCCAATTGAAACACCAATGAGAGTCATAAGGGCAAACATAATTCCAAAAAATTCAGTTTTTTTAGCGATGGCCTCTGAACTTTTTGTCCATTCAAGACTCGTGTCCACAATATGATCATCAAGCGTCTTTAATTCTTTTTGATGAGCACTAAATGTTTCATCTGCCAAGTTGAGGCGAAGAGAAGTAGCGGACTGATCACCCTTATTAACAAGGGAGATAACTTCATCTGCCGCTTTAGTCACTTCTTTAGACAAAATCTGAACTTTTGCGAATTCTTTTTTTTCCACTACTGAAAAAAAACCTTTAGCTGCATATTCTTCTTCTATTTCTTGATAGCGTTTTATATTTTTTTGGAACGTCTTGATTGTCTCATCTTTAATTTTTTCATGTGTAATATTCAAGGTGACCTTGTAGAGATCGGCCCTAACTTGGGCCGCGCGAGCACGCATTCCCGAGATATCTCCAAGTTTGGGTACACTTTGATCAACGAGTTTAGAATAACCCGCACGCACATTACTCAGCCCCCAATAATTAACAGCTGAGATTGTTCCTAAACATGCACACAAAAGTATTAGTC
>CAMLRB010000266.1 GCA_946482295.1 uncultured Bacteriovorax sp.
GCCAAACTTTTTTTCCATGAGCATAGTCGATGATGTCCGAGTGATATGCATATAACTCAGCAAAAATAGCTTCGGCCGGAAGGAAGAGAATCGCTTGATCGGCAGTTTCACCAGAGATGATATATTTAGTCGCAATATCATCGATGTGTTTTTTCAAATTGCTTTTAAATTCTTTCACGAAGTCTTTACGTTCCGACTCATTGAATGACAGATCAAACATTCTGCGGAAATTTTCCAGCGGAAATTTAGAATCCACAACGATATTCCCTGTTGGTTCAGGAAGGAAAATAATCGAATCACAGATGGTTCCATTTGAAAGTTTGTGTTGGAGTTTGAAAACCTTGTCGTTCTTCTCTCCGAACACAGAGTTCAGAATTTGGTTGAGCTGGACTTCGCCAAAAATCCCACGGCTCTTTTTATCCGTGAGAACATCTTGAAGTGAAACGACATTGCTTGAGAGCGACTCGATTTTCTTTTGAGCTTCGTCGATTTTTGCTAGACGTTCAACGACACTATTGAAAGTTTCATTTGTTTTCTTGAAACCTTCATCCAGGTTGGCCCGTACTGAATTAGAAATTTCGTTTAGTTTCTCTTGCATGTTTTTCATCATTCTTTCGTTCATGACAAATAGATCTTCTGACATTTTAGTTTTCATCGTCACGAGATCTTTACTGATTGTTTCTTTCATCGAAACGAAATCTTTTGAAGTCTTTTCATTCATCGCCCCCAACTGCTGAGTGAGTGCATGTTGAAAATGTCCAAACTTCTCGATGAGGTCTTGCGAAGTACGGTTTTGTTCAGTAATAATTTTTTTGAATTTATCTTCGATAATTTCTGAAACCTGAAGTTTCATAATATCTTTTTGTCCTTCAAAGCGCTGATTGATGATCGTTTCAATTTGAACCAATTTATCATTTAGCGGTCTGAAATCCTCTTTCAGAAAGCTGATGTCAGTTTGTTTTTCAGATTTTAAGATAAGATAAACAGTAAGAGCGAGATTCACACCAACAAGTGCGCCCAATAGCATAAGCATAGATACTCCCCATAATTTGGGGTCATCGTATCATGAGTAATTAGGTTCCGTGAATCACTTGTTGAATGTTTTGCACCACTTCTTCCAGCGTTTTGGCCTGGTTTTCCAATTTACTCGCTGCCTGAGACGATTCAGAGGCTATTTGAGTGCTTTTATCAGTTCCCATATTCAAACGCGCCATAGCTTCGTTAATGCCGTTCATACCCTGATTTTGCTCGTTTGAGGCCATGGAAATTTCAGAGACCATACTGGCCACTTGATTAAAGCTTTTGACAATTTCGTCGAAGACTTCAGAACATTTAACGGCGGTTTCTTGACCTGTTTTTACTCGTTCACGTCCAAGATGAGAAACTGTTTCAATTTTTGAAGCTGTTTCTTTAACAATCGTTTCAACACGTTCTATACTTTCAGTGAGAAGTTCACCAATTTCTTTTGCAGAATTTCCTGAAGATGTGGCGAGATTCCCTACTTCTTCTGCAACAACAGCAAACCCTTTCCCATTTTCACCCGCACGAGCTGCTTCAACTGAAGCATTGAAAGAGAGAAGTTTTGTCTGAAAAACGATATCATTAATCATTTTTGTTTTATTACCAATCTCTGAAATCATTCCTAAAATTTCGTTGATTTTTTTGTTACTGTCTTCTACTTGAAGAATAATATCCTGGTTGCCTTGATTGATTTCTTTCATCGATTCGATCATTTGTTGAATGACTAAACGACCTCTCTCTGCTGTATCTAAGCTATGCTTGGCAAGTTCTTCTGAATTTTTTGCATTTGATGTGTTTTGTTCTATCGTTGCCGAAATTTCGTGAACGGCCTGAACAGTTGTCGCAAGATCATTTGATTGATCTTTTGCCGATGAGTTTAATGTCTGTGCATTTTGAGAGAGAAAGTTCGAATCGCTATTAAGTGAGTGACAAACAGATGCCAGAGTCTCAGCAGATTCAATGATTGGGGCCAGCAGTTTTTTTGTAATGAAAATGACAATAAAGAAAGTAAGAGCAAGAATAACTGCAGAGAAAAGGAAAACTTTCTTTAAAAGATCAGTAATAGGTTGATATACTTCCGTTGATTGTTTCTCAACAACAACCGCCCACGTTTTCCCTTCAACCTCTACTGGTGCAATAGACGAGAGAACTTTGAAACCAAGTTCGTTTATTGTTTCGATAGAATGCTCTTTTTTATCTTTAAAAACTTCATCAATTTCTTTAATGGTTTTAAGTTGCAATTTATTTTTGTGAGAGGTCACAATATTGTATTTTTCTTTGTTAATGTAGAAATCAGAACGTAATAGATGGTCTGGGCCAATCAAATACGCTTGGCCTGTTTCACCCATTCCCTCACGAGCAGAAAGAAACTGAGTAACGGCAGCTGTATCGACTTCGATAACAACTGTCCCCATGAGATCGCCCTTATTAATTCCCTCAGACAAGTGAGGAAATTCGGCATAAGAATTTACGCAATAAAAGGCCATCGTTTTATTGAACTGAGGATAAAATGAATAATCCGCGTAATATATGTCGGTTGACTTAGACTTTTGTGCGCTGGAAACACATTCTGCTAATTTTGAATCTTTAAGTTCACCGCCAGTAAGAGATCGTCCCATGAAGTATCCATGTGAGTCATCTTTGGCCGAATAAATTATTTGTCCTTGAATACTGACTAATAAATAATTGGCGAGATTATAGGATTTTAAAATCTCACTAGTTTTTGTCTGATAAATTTCATTTAATTTTTTATAAGTCCCCTCTTTTATGACAACATCTTTGCCACTTTGGTTACCTGCGGCCATGTAGGCACTTTCATAAGAGAGAAATAAACCTTCAGTTAAACGGTCATTGCCTAAAAGTTTTGCAAACGTGTGGGTTCGTCCAAAAAAATCCCTAACACGCTTTTTGGAAATTGATTGAATAGAGTTTAACTGATCTATTGCTTGTTTTTTTAGGGCTTCGCGAGAGCTTGTATAAGAGACAAAAAGAGTGATCGCAATACAGATTGAGGCAATTGATAAAACTGCAATGATCATTTTCATTTTTATCGAAGTTTTGTTCAATCGTTCAAGTAAAGACATAATCACTCCTATTGATCTCAGTTAACTAAAAAAAGAATTACTTAATATCGTCTTTCCAAACTCCAGATCCTACGATCCAAGATGTTCCCGACGGCATTTTACATTGTTTAACGAATGAAGTTTTTGGAGTTGCTTTTTCTTCACCTGGTTTTGCCCAAACGTAATCAACCCATGCACCAGCGGCTTTTGCCTTAGCAGCTTTATCGAATTCAGCAAAAAGAGGAAATTTATTTTCATCAAGTTGTTTTCCAATTTCTTGGCCATTCAAACGGCTTTTAACTGGGTGGAAAACCATTTTAATTTCTGGTGATACATCTTGAACCCAAATATAATTGTCACCGCAGTTTTTAAAAAGAAGTCCAGCCGGCCATTCTGATTTAAGGGCTTCGCCTGTCGTTGTTAACTTTGTACAAAGTGCGTTGACCTGATCTTCTACAATTTTTTTAGAGCAAGGTTGTTCTGCTGCCATCGCTGAAAACGCGAATGCGCAAGAAAGGAATAGTGTCGTTAATTTCATTTGAAACTCCTAATTAAGAAAAATGTTCATTAGTTAATTTTATTTTCGGTCGTTCGGGACACAACTTAAAATTTCTTTAGGTGAGTAAATAAGAGGGTTATTCGAACAATCGTAGAAGTTTAAAGGCCATTTTTTTAAGCGAACCGGAATAAGGTGGAAAATAAAAGTTTGTTAGGGTGAACCAACTTTGAGTGAGAATCGATTTTTCATGGGAGAAAACTTTAAAACCAAAATAACCGTGATAACTTCCCATTCCTGATGTTCCTACACCGCCGAAGGGTAAATACGGATTAGCGAGATGAAGAACGACTTGATTGATTGCCATTCCGCCGGAAGTTGTTGCCGATTTTAGATGAGCAACAAAACTGCGACTAAACGAAAATACATATAATGCCAGAGGTTTTGGATTGGTCTGTATGTACTCAATCACCGTCTCAATATTTTTATATTTGATAATAGGAAGGATGGGTCCGAAAATTTCTTCCTTCATGATAGGAGCATCTGTTTTCACATCA
>CAMLRB010000267.1 GCA_946482295.1 uncultured Bacteriovorax sp.
CAAACAGCTTCAGTTATCGCTGGTGAATGTAACGATGGTATGAGCGATAACATTTACTCTCACCACATTATGATTGATAACGTTGGTGGAAGAGTTGTTTACGGCTGTTGCAACAAAGCTGAATAATTATTTTTGAATAAAGCGGGAGAACCTAACACTTACTTCAGCTGGAGTAACTTTAGGTCTCCCCAATTTCTCAGGTGACCCTTTTTTCGTTTTTGCGTGAAAGAAAACCGGTCCAGATTCAGTATTTTTTAGAGCCTTCAATTGCTCCTTCATTACTTCCAGTTTGTCAGTACCCAGAACATTCGTGTAACCAAAACCTTTTGCGATAGCTCCAAAAGAAACTCCGCCAGTCACAGTTCCCTGTCCCCCCGTTGAATCATGAACTTCATTATCAATCAAAATGTGGATAAGATTTTTTGGCTTATAAGCACCCACTGTGGCCATCGATCCAGTTCTCATTAAAAGAGCACCATCGCCATCAAGAACAACAACTTTCTTTTTCGGCTTAGAAAGCGCGATTCCTAATCCGAATGCAAGGGCGCATCCCATTGAACCAACCATATAGAATTGATTCTCACGATCACCTACTTCGTAAAGTTCACGGCCTGTTTTCCCTGTCGTGGCAATGACAGCAACATCCTCACCTAAACATTCTTGAACAGCTTCCAATAGAGGTGTTCTTTGAATACGGTCACTGTAATCTAATTCAAATTTATCTTCGTGATGAATAGCAATTTCTTTTTTTGAAGGAGCGGCTTTCTTTTGAAGTTTCCAATCGGCCACGTCGTCTTTTCTCATGACAAAGACAAACGGTTGATTAGTTTTTTTCATATAATCATCTGCTGCTTTTAGAGCAGGCATGACTTCTTCATCTGTCTGAGGAAAGAAGGCCCATTTCATTTTCATTGTCTCAAGCATAGGGATAGTAATCTGTCCCATCAGTTCGTGCTGAGGTTCATCTGGAGCACCGCCGACTTCGCCTCTTAAAGTCGTAATAACCATAATAGGGATATTGAAAGTATACGTTAGTGATGTGAGTGGATTAACGGCATTTCCTAATCCTGAGTTTTGAAACATAACTACTGCTCTTTTACCAGCAACAGTAGCTCCAGCGGCGATGGCGACAGCGTCCCCTTCGTTAACACTATCAATGAAATCAAATCCATCAGTATCGATAACATAATTAATGAATGGTTTGAGATATGAACAAGGTGTTCCAGTAAAAAAATTAAAACCAAGTTCACGGGCCGGAGTTAAAAACTTATCTGCTGTGATCATATTCATTCTACCTTTAATTTAAAGTTATCCAATATCTGCGTTTGGTAACATTTTCACTTTCTATAAAAACCTTATTCTCGAGAATGCCCCCATTTTTTTCAATCGTACGTGCCGAAGCAATATTGTCATCATTACAAGTAACAAGAACAGCTTCGAGTTTTAAAACATCTCGGCAATAGACCAATGACTGCTTCAATATCTCTGTGGCAAAACCTCTTTTCCTAAAGGGTGTGGCCACGGCATAACCGATATGTCCACCTGCGCGGAAGAGATATTCGTTCAATTCATGGCGAATACTTGAACGCCCCACAATTTTTCCATCCACGAAAGCGTAGAGTCTCGTATCAGGCACTTGCCCTGGTTTTAGCCCTTCACCTTTAAAGCGACAGTCTAAGATTTTCAAATGCTCTTCCCAACTCATTCCTACTTCCCAGATGGAACTGTAGCAATCTCTCTTCATATCAGAAAACAATGCGAGGCCTTCTTTGAAGGCCTCTTCATCTTGTAATGAAAGTTTTCTGAGTTCTAACGTCATTAGAATTTTTGTCCTTTTGATACGTCAGCGTAACTATCAACGTCCATCCAGTGTCCATCAATGTACATTACGTTGATTCTCACTTTTTTCTCAAGAAGTTTATTCATGAGATCAGGGAGTTTTAATTTATTGAAATCTGCCGTAGCAGATAATTCATCTAGGGCCTTAACGAGGACTTCTGATCCTACTTTGTTTGTTTTAACAAGTCCGATCCACTCACCATCTGCTTCTTTACTCTCGCTATATTGAGCAAACTTGATCCCGCGAAGTTCGGCTGGAGCTTCGTTGAATTTTGTACTGTGCTTGCGTGAACAAAGGACAAAGTCGCCTTTGTAATCATTTGTTCTTTCTTTCAAAGAAGCATCAACCACAATTGTAATGTCGCCTTTTTCTTCCATAAGGCGAGACAAAATATATTTGCGGTAAAGAATGTCACCGTAAGAAATAATCGTGTTATCCACAATTTCTTTTTTTGCGAGCAACAGTGAAGATAGTTCACTTGTTGTTTCATATTGATCATTATCCACATATTTTACATTTGGAAACTTAAACGCTTCTTTCTTGTAACCACGAACAATTGTGATGTCTTTAATGTCGTGTTCGTAAAAATTATCCAACGACTGTTCGATTAATGGTTTTCCATTAATATCGATGAGAACCTTTGGACGATCTTCTGTTAATTCTTTTAACTCTGCTCCTCTTGAAGCAGCTAAGAAGATGGCATGTGGTTTATCAGCATCAGCAACTTTTAAGTAAAGTTTTTCGGCTTCTTCGAGTTCGCTGTCATTTTGAAGACGGAACACTTCTTTTACTGATGCGACTTTATCTTCAACACTCATAAGAGACTGTTCGGTAAAAATAGTTTTCGTTACATTTTGCATAGCTGTGACAGCGGCACGCATTTGGTGGTTGGCCCAAATACAAAGAGAAACGTTTGCTTCACGGAAAACGTTGGTTGGAGTAGAATAGTATTTTGTAGGAACGATGACTACAGGACACGTATGAGCTCTCTCACCCCACTCTTTCATGAAAGCGAGAATTTCATCCGGCTTTGAAATTTTTGAGTGCATAAGGATTCCGTCAGCCCCGGCCAGGCGATAAGCTTCAGCTCTTTTCACCGCTTCTGCTAATCCCCAGCCAGCAATCAACGCTTCAACACGTGCAATAATCACGAAATCATCATCGAGTTTCGTATCTTGACCAGCTTTGATTTTACCACAGAATTCATCAACGTCTGCAAGCGGTTGAGCTTCTCCACGAAGAAAAGAATTTGTTTTAGGAAAAATTTTATCTTCAATACAAACGCCTGCAACTCCACGTTGCTCTAGCTTCATAACGAGTCTTCTCATGTTATTGAAGTTACCGTATCCCGTATCCCCATCAAGAAGCATTGGAATCGTCGTAGCATCACTCATGTATTCTGCAACATCGAGCACCTGTGTCCAAGAAGCTTCGTTATTGTCTCTCACTCCAAGAGAAGCGGAGATTGAAAGTCCTGATCCCCAAATTCCTTTAAAACCTGCTTCTTCAGCAATTTTAGCTGACAGGCCAT
This sequence comes from uncultured Bacteriovorax sp., assembly GCA_946482295.1. Next base: position 3,372 of record CAMLRB010000267.1, read on the forward strand.
TGTGTGCTTCCATAATGAACTCGAGTTCTTTCGACATAAGCATCTGACGAAGCTGAGTTGATTTTTTTGTCATAATTTTTTTCATAAACTGACTTCCTTATAAACATTGAAGGCCATATAGAAACTAAAGAGTATAATGAGTACACCTGACGTTTTAGAAAAGTGTCTGTAGAAACTTTCAGGAATCTTTTGCTGATATCTCACAACCATTTTCAAAAGAAAGAAAAACCATAAGGCCGATCCACTCGCCACACCAAACGCAAGCATAGTATTATTAAAGATATTCTCGTGAAAAAGATGCCATGATTTAATAACGGCCGCGAGTCCTGTCATTGTCGCAATGAGTGTTGGATTAGACGTGTAGATGAGAACCCCAACGAGAAAAAAACTTGATGCATGTGGAATTTTTTTAAGTTCTCCTTCTTCATCTTTTAAACCTTCACTGGGTTTAAACAACTCTCGTAATCCAAAGATTAACAAAAACAATACTCCGATTATTTTCAATATTAGCACTGTTTTTGGAGAAAAATGAAACAGTGAGAGCCCACTCAAGATAATCATGAAGTAGATAAAATCCATTACTGCTCCACCAAGTGCGATTGAGAAGGCAGAGCGAAAGTTGTGTTTAATAAGTGTATTCACGACCCAAATATTAATGGGGCCTACGGGGATACACATGACAAATCCCACTAGTAATCCAATCAGTAAAGCGATCAAACCGTACTTCCTTGTGTGTGGCAAAGAACGGAG
>CAMLRB010000268.1 GCA_946482295.1 uncultured Bacteriovorax sp.
AAGAAGATTTTTCAAAACTTTCAGAGAGTGAACGAATCCGTTTATTAGAAGAATTCGATCAAGAAAAAAATTTAGTTGTTCCGTACCTGGCCTACAGAGATGCAGAAAAAGCTTTCCGAGAAGGAAATCAGGATAAAGTTAAAGACTTCACAGATTGGATTGAAAAACGCTATGGAGATAATTCTGAAATCATGAATTTGGTGAAGAGTCTTGGCGTTCGAAACTTAAACAACACTGTCAAAATTGATTTAAGAACGATTGGTGTTGCCCTCCCAATCACTGGCGATTTGAAGTCTCTAGGTGAGAGGGCCATGGCCGGTATTGATATCGCACTTGAAGATTTGAGCACTGATCCTAATAAAAAATACAAACTTGAAATCAAAGATACAAAAGGAAACCCTGCTACAGGTGCTTTTGCAGTTAAAGATTTGATCGAGCAAAACAATGTCTCAGCCGTTATTGGTGGATTAAATTCTCAGGAAGCGACTAAAGAATATTTAGAAGCAAAAAAGTATGGAGTTCTTTATATTTCACTTTCAAAAGTTCTCCTTCCTAAGGAAGAAAAAAACCATCTTCTTATTGAAGTTCCAGGATCAATTGAATCACAAATTCACCACTTATTCTCAGAGTCGATGTTGAAAAAAATCGGACTGCGTCCTGCCATCATGTATCCGAAAACAGAAATTGGTGAAGCTTACGCCAATGAATTTTGGAGACAATCGAAACTCAATAATCTTGATGTCACTGGACTCATTTCATTTGAAACAGGAACAACTGATTACCGCGATCCTGTGAAAAATATTTTAGGCATTAAATTCACTAGAGAGCGCGAAGAAGAACTCACGCTTGTTAACGACATCGCTCATCTCGAGCAAAAAAAGAGCATTAAACGTCTTCAGAACCTTCAGCCACAAGTAGATTTTGACTGGGTTTTTGTTCCGGCCCTTCCTCGCGAAGTCGTTCAAATTCTTCCCAACTTTAATTACTTTGATGCTTTCAATTTAAATTACGTCGGAGTTCCTAGTTGGCGCTCAGAACTTATGCTCAATGAGGGCTACCGTTACGGAAATGTCTACTTCATGGACGAACCAATTACGACAGAAGTGACAAATTTTACCCAGAAATTCAGTCAAAAATTTAAGAAGCAACCCAACATAGTTGAGACTTTGGCCTACGACTCATTAAAAATTTTATCTGACATTATTGAGTCAGATGCGACGCTGGAAACTCGTCAGGATCTAGATGTGGCCCTGACAAAAAGAAATCAGTTGAAGAGCGAGAGTGGTCTTTGGAACTTGAAGGATGATATTTGGGTAAAAGATATGAGTACTTTTAGAATTCGTCGTGAAGGTATCGAGGCATCAGTTCTATAAAAAATTTAGTTAACTATCAATAGCTTGTACCAATTGTCCGACCGAATAAGTCTGACAATTGGTACGACTTGTTGCTATTTTTTTGCCGCTGCAATTTTCTTTTTAATGCGAGCTTTTTTCTTTGCTTGAGCAGTTTTTCTTTTCATCTTAAGCGCAATGTTTTTTCTTCCCATTCCCATCTTAATTAATCCTTTTTTGTCGGTTACTGAATGTCGTCACAGTGTATTCAAATCAACAAGGGAAATCTAGTATTTAATTGTTGTATCGATCTGAGCGAAATGATAAATTTTAACTTATAAAAACGTAAGCTTATTGCATAATTAGTCAAATGACATTGGTTGTTAGAAATGGTTGTAAAGAAGGTCAGCCTTAAAAAAGCGACGCAAAAAAAATCCCGCGAGAAAACACAGGCTAGCCATTCGGCAAAAAAAAGGCGCGAAGTTTTGAATGAGATCAATGATCTTAAAGAAAAATTACGTGCACGCCGTATTCATGGAAATGAAGAGAAGAAAAAAATCGCTCAAGATATGCTTGAGAGATATACAGGTATGGATCTGAAAGATTTTCAGAAACAAATCATTCTTACAAACTTTCATTACTACGTAGAACGCTTTAATGCTTTATTACCTGATGCCCACTATACACAGGGATCAGCGTTCAAAGCTTCTTCATCAAAGAAAGCCCAAGTAACAATTATTGAATTCGGTGTTGGTGCTGCGATGGCAGCTCTCATTGGAGAGTTGCTCGCAGTTTGTGAACCAAAGGCCGTTCTCTTTTTAGGATTAGCAGGTGGTGTTCACCCTTCTCTCGATGTCGGAGACTTTGTTCTTCCAATCGCATCGATCAGAGGAGAAGGTGTAACTCAACACTTTTTGCCAGAGCAAGTTCCAGCTCTACCAACGTTCAAAGTTCAAAAATTTGTTTCGCAAATTCTTGTTGAACATGGGCTTGAATATCGCACGGGAACAATTCATTCCACAGATTATCGCTTCTGGGAATTTGATGATCGATTTAAATTAAACTTACTGGAGCAAAGAGTTCTCGCTGTAGAAATGGAAACAGCCGCGCTTTTTGTTTCTTGTTTTGTGAGTAAAGTAAATATCGGAGCTCTTCTTCTCATTTCTGATTGCCCTTTGAAAGAAGGTGGAATCAAAACTAAGCAATCGGCAAAAGCCGTCTTCAGAAAATTCACTGACGTTCACATTGAACTCGGGATTGAAGCGATGGCCGACATTGCAGAAAGAGGCGAGGCTATCCGTCATTATCAATGGTAATTTCGAACAGGAATAATAACGATGTTTAAGAGAGTTTTAGATTGGTTTTCTAATGATTTGGCCATCGACCTTGGTACGGCCAATTGCTTGGTTTACGCAAAAGATAGAGGGATCATTGTTAATGAACCTTCAGTAGTTGCTGTTCACCAAGGACCAAAAGGTCAAAACAGAGTTCTAGCTGTAGGTAAAGAAGCTAAGGACATGTTAGGTAGAACGCCAGGATCTATCAAGGCCATTCGCCCAGTAAAAGATGGAGTTATTGCTGACTTTGAAGTCACTCAAGCAATGATCAGATATTTTATTCAGAAATCACTGACTGGTTCGAAACTTATCAAACCAAGAATCGTTATCTGTATCCCTTTCGGAATCACACAAGTAGAAAAACGCGCGGTAAAAGAATCAGCTGAACAAGCTGGTGCTCGTGAAGTTTATCTAATTGAAGAGCCTATGGCCGCAGCTATTGGAGCAGGTCTACCAATTACTGAACCTTCAGGGAACATGATCGTTGATATCGGTGGTGGTACAACTGAGGTTGCCGTTATTTCACTTGGCGGTATTGTTTACTCTAAATCAGTACGTGTAGCTGGTGATAAATTTGATGAAGCTATTGCTTCATATATCAAGAAAAAATATTCTCTTCTCATTGGTGAAAGAACAGCTGAAGCTATTAAGCTTGCTATCGGTAACGCTTATCCATTCGATGATGAAGTTAAAACTTACGAAGTAAAAGGACGCGACCTTATTGCTGGTGCTCCTAAAATTATCGAAGTTACTTCCGATGAAATTCGTGATGCTCTTGCTGATCCAGTTTCGGAAGTTGTTGAGGCCATCAAAATCTCACTTGAAAAAACTCCACCAGAACTTGCAGCTGATATCGTAGATAATGGTATTATTCTCGCAGGTGGTGGTGCTCTTCTTGCGAATCTTGATGTTCTTATTAAAGAGAAAACAGGTCTTCCTGTTTCTATCGCTGAAGATCCACTTACGTGTGTAGTTAGAGGATGTGGAAAAGTCCTCGAGTCTCTAGAGCTATTGAGACAAGTAACAATTTCTTAACATTTATTTTTAAGAGGCTTTCATGGTGGAAAGCTCGCTGCGCGCGAAAATTAATTTTATAAAACTAAAACCTGAAGAGCTATCATCTAAGATAGCTCTTTTAGTTTCTAATAATGACAGAATCATATTCTGGAAGACTTCGCCACGTTACTACGAAGGACGTGCGACTCATTTTGAAGTTGGTTCTAAAATCAAACTCACATTAAGTAAATGCAATATTCATCTTCGTCTTGTTGGTGATCAGACATGTCTTAACTTTACAGTGAATGATGTTGATTATTTTTTTAGGGCAAGAGTAACAGATCAATTTGATGATCACGAAACCATAACATTTGAGCTTGAAGACTCATGCTTCAAGGTTGAAAAACGTAGCAAAGAACGTCTGACAACTTATCCAGTGTATGAAGTTT
>CAMLRB010000269.1 GCA_946482295.1 uncultured Bacteriovorax sp.
AGATTTTTCGACATGATCTAAGTCAGAAAGATGGATGTTTGTGAGCAGGTTCTATGGGAATTAAATTTTCATGCTAGTAGAATATTTGAGGCATCAACTTATTTTTTCTCACGAACTTGTTGTTTCAAATTCTTTTTTATTTTTTTTCGCATTGATGATCGAGAATCAGCACTAGCTGGACTTCTTCCTTCTTTTTTAACTAATCTTTTGTTTTTGGGATTATGACAATGATACTCCCCTGTACTGTGATTTGTATGACAGCCATAACTATCAGTTCTACCAGAGTGAGAATGAACAGTTGAACTGATACTGAAACTAAGGACTGCTATAAAAAAAAATTTCATGTCACCTCCACAGTTCATTCATTCTAATGATGAATTCAAAAAAACGTAGGAAGAATTTTTTTTATAATCAAGTAACAAACTCTTAAGCATGTTCGGGACAGTTAGCAGACAATTTTTTATATAAATAACTGGCAAAAAAGGGAGGCATTTAAAGGACCATAGTTAAAAAAATTCTCAAGTAAATCCCCACTCCAATCGAACAAGGCGATCTTGCTATTTTAATCGAGATTCTTCCAAATTACGTTGAATCAATTTTCATCCATTAGTTTTTTAATTGCGAGACTCATTTCATCTCCCCTTGCGAGTAGCCCCGCACGAACACCTTCTCGATCATCTTCTCCGCGATTTTGTGAGAGTTTGAATTTAGCCTCTATCTTTTCGATATGAAAACGAAAAGAGATGATGGCATTGTTGAGATCGGCTTCAGTTTTAAGATCATCAGGAAGGGAAAATTTCCATCCACTATCAAAAACTTTACTCATCTCACTCAAGACTTTAACTTGCTCGCGGAAATCTTTGATGAGTTCAATTCGGCCATGCAAATGAGCAACAGCATAATTCCACGTCGGAACATCTCTCCCCGAAACATACCATGAAGGACTGATGTACGCATGTGGTCCCTGAATGATCACCGTCGCTTTTGAGTTTTCGCGAAAATGTTCCCACTGCGGATTTTTCTTCGCCATATGGCCGATAAGAATGACATCGCTATCACCTTCAAAAATAAGCGGCAGATGATTGATGAAAATGTCATTTTCTGGAGTGAATGAAATCACCGTTGCAAAGGCATTTTCCGCAATGATTTTTTTGATTTCTTTGTTATCGGTAATATTGAATTTTGGTGGTGTATACATTCGCTCATAGTACTAAGATCATGATTTTTTGGAAAGGAGTTTGCTGTGAAAGTTTTACAACCTCTCCCCTACAAATCCCTCTCCATGGTAAATTACCAAAAAAAATATCATTTCCTTTAGGGAGACCCATCATGAAAAAGACCATTATCGCGTTAGCATTACTTACATCTTCAGCTGCTTTTGCCGACTCTGTTCTCACATCAGTTGGAGCTTTCAAAGGTAAAGTTTCGATTGAAAATTCAGGCCTTGATATCAAGTCTCTGGAAGTTGAAGTGGTCAACCAATTCTGTAATTTCTGGGGAACAACGTGCGCAGGCGGACCGAGAGATGCTCATACACTTCCGCTCATCACTCGTGAAAGTGCTGACGGTAAATTTATTTCCATTCTTCATGATTCAGTCACAGAACTTTCATCCACCAAAATTGGAAACCGTTTTAGTTCTTGTAAAGTGAACTTAGTCATTGAAGCCGTAAATGCAGAAGGTAGAAATGTACAGGGATCAAAAGATCTCGCGTGGATTAACGACAAAAAAGTTTGTTCAGATTCAATTAAACTCACGCAAATCGTTCGCGAAAACCTTTCAAAAACTCTCACTGTAAAAGATGGTGGAATTTTCGTAAGCATTAAGTAGAGAGCGGGGCAAACAAATCCACCGCATTTCCATCCGGATCGATGACAGTTGCGTATCGTTGTCCCCAAAATGCGTCCCAAGGTTGAGTTTCGACTTTGAAGCCGGCAGAGACGATGCGAACGAATTTTTCGTCAACGTGTTTTGGAGAATCACAGAGGAACGCAAGGGCCATTCGCTGACCTTGAGGTTTGGTCCAGTTGGGTTTGAGTTTTTTCATAAGCTCTTCTGAGTCGAGCATTACTCGCAATCCTGAATCCGTTACTGCTTCGATGTGATCGGCTTCGGGGTCGCTTAGATCGAAGGTCAAACCAAGAAGCGAATAAAACGCGACCGCTTTTTTTAAATCACTCACTACAATTCCAATCGCATCAAGCTTCATACAGATCTCCTTCAAAAAATTTTTACAATTGCCAGTATTACAACGGCAGTAAAGACAACTTTGCGAATCAAAGAAAGTTGCTTGGACTTTATCTTCTTAGTCAGAAAAGTAAGTAGAAAGGCGGAAAGAACAACTCCGATGACTATGGCGCTAAGTTCTATGGCCCAAATAATTTTTGTACCAGTATAGATTTGAATGAGAAATGAAAAAAGAGAAGAAAGACCCACAGCAAACAAGCTTGTGGCAATGGCTTCATTTTGAGTAAACCCGTAAACTGAAAGTAAGACAGGCACCATAAGAACGCCTCCCCCCAGCCCCGTTATGGTCGTTAAAAGGCCTAAAGCAAGCCCAACTACCAACGTAAAGGCGAAGGAGACATTTTTTGGTTTTAAAGTTTCAGTGAGCTTCGTTACTTTCCAAACATTAAAAAGAGCATAGAGAGAAATGAGTGTGAGTAAAAGGGCCACATAAAAATCCGGAACCAGTTTCTTAAAAGGTGCCGAAATTAAGCTTCCGATAAAAGAAGCAGAAACTAACATAAGACCTGTTTTATATTTTGTGTAATGTCTTTGGGCCAAAAAATTTGAAAGTGAAGCAATCACGACGGCAAAAAGCGATAATACCGAAGCTTCTTTAAGTGTCATTTCCAAAAAATGCATTAACAATGGAATGGCCACTAATGCTCCACCAGCACCGGTAAATCCCATCACGGCCCCAATAGTTAGTCCAATAAGAAAATGAGTCATAGTTTGGTTTCAACCATTTTAAAAAAGATCATTCCAGAGAGCATCGCTACTACAAAAATAATAAAATTGCTATTCCCGCTAGCGAGTGATGCTATTCCTGGTCCAGGGCAAATACCGGCCCATCCCCATCCAAGTCCAAAGAGTGCTGCCCCAATTATTAATTTTTTATCAATATCTTTTCGAGTGGGTACATGGAAATGTGATTCTAGTAATGGAGATGAACGCTTTCTGATTAAGAAGTAGAGAATTGAATGAACAGAAATGGCCCCGACCATTACCCCAACCAGAGTATAATTCCAATCACCAGTCACGTCCAAAAATCCGCGGACAATATGAGTTTGAGTCATTCCACCAACTCCAAGTCCTATTGCAAAAATTAGTCCGACAACAAATGCGATTAAATTTTTCATAGCGAACCTCTAACCATTTTAAAGATGAGAACACTTATAATCCCGAATGAAATAAATGTTAGTGTTGAAACGAGAGAGCGAATGGATAATCGGGAAAGACCACAGACACCATGTCCTGAAGTGCATCCATTTCCTAAAAGCGTTCCAAAACCTACGAGTACTCCTCCGAGAGCATAATCAAAATATGTTGCATTTGTTTGTGTACTGATCAACGAAGGATTCATTAAACGAATGATAAATCCTCCAGCTAACAAACCAGCGATAAACATAAATCTCCATCCAAAATCTGAAGCTTTCGGTTTAAGTGCCCCTCCTATTATTCCACTAATTCCAGTTACCCGACCATTAAAGAGGAGCATTATACTTACAGCAATACCAATGATGGCCCCACCGATTAATCCATAAATCATAGTTTCCCTCCTTTTTCATTTAATGCATTTTTAAGTTTGAACCATGAATGTTCAAAACGATAAGCATTTATTCCTTCTTTTCGAAGATCAGAAACAATTTGAGCAGAGAGTGCACAAAAACGACCACGACAAATAACGAGAATAGGTTTGCGTTTAGGTAGCTTTGAAATCGATTTATTAATTTCATTTGCTGGAATTTGCACAACTTCAATTTGGTTGAGAAGCCCACCTTGTTCATCGGTTGGACGAACATCTAAAAAAAGGACTTCTCTATTACGAGCAAGTTTGGTCGTTGATGAAAGAT
>CAMLRB010000270.1 GCA_946482295.1 uncultured Bacteriovorax sp.
GCAAATGCGAAACCAAAAGTATAGTGGCACCGTTATTTATGGAAGTATAAAACTGAGGGGCGATTTGATAAACCGACTTAAAACTGAGCGATAAATGAGAAATTTTTTATGCTGAGAAATTTTCTTAGCTCTGAAAGCAACGAATAAGGCCAACGTAAAACTCACAGTGAGATTTAAAAAACCGATCAGGCCAATCCCAAGCGCTGCTCTTATAAATTCCTGTGTTCTGAGAATTTCTGTTCCTAAAGTAGGAATGGAAGCGGCAAGCGCCCCTGTAGAAAGTGTAACGTGTCTCACGTCGAGAGGAATGCCTAATATTTTTAAGAAGACAGGTATTATTCCTAAAAAAACACCTAGTGCAATACTGCCTACAATACCGACTAGAGCATGCTCAAAATAATGTGTTATTTTTTGGGTTCCTTCTTTTCCAAAAATAAAGTTCAACTTTTTATTTTCAGACATCAGGAAGCTCAATTGGTGGAATGAATACCAATTCATCGCCCAACCTGAAAGGACACTCGAAAACCAAAGAAGAAATCCTGTGAAGGCAGCGTAAACTGCACTGGGCCCCAGAATGTCGGTAGACTTTAAAGTATAGATGGCCGTATCGAAGGTAAAGATCCAACTTCCAGTAAACGAATGCCAAACATATGTTATGAGCAATGTTGTGGGTATAACGGCGATGATGTTGCCGAAGACTGCAGCTAATTGTGTACGCGTAATGTTGATGATTTCATCTGTTACTGCTGCAACATCATCTCGATCTTCAACCTTTTCTAACTTTTGTGCGAGTGCTGATGCTGTCGCTGCTGGTTGTTTAGTTGCTAACGTGTAACCGGCAAACTGAATAAAGAGGAAACTACCTGCATAATTTACTGATGAGAGAAATCCATACAAATAGGGAGAAAGGCCCAATTGAACTAAAAAGTTTTTAATATAAACAGTAAAGGCCGTAAGAAAACCGCCCCCCATAGCACTCTTTATCATCGCCCAATGTTCTACTCGATCTTTAGCTATGTAATGTTCACCCGTATGTGAATTGTTTTCAATTATTTTTTGAGCGAGGAATGTCGCATTGTCTGAAAAAACACTAAAAGCATGTCGTTGGTGCAAGTTTTGATGAACGAGTTCTGCAATGAGTTTAATAATTTTTCCAGCTTCGATTTTTTCGGAATTCGTTAGTTCAAGTAATGAATAAACGCGTTTTATAAACAGCTTCATTTTTTCTAATTGGAATACTATTTGAGTGCTGACTCCGAATGTATTGAGATGTTGGTAAACATCATCAATGGATTGCTGAGCTTCATTCAAAAGACCATATAATTCTTGAAGCACAACTTTATTTAATTCTGTTTCAGGTTCAATTCTTGTTCGCAAATAAAGGTTTAATTTGGCCGGTAGTGAATAAAAAGGAAGAGATTTCATCTTCTTGTGCGGAATTCGTTTTCTAATTGCCGGACTTAGACCAATTGCCGTAATTTGCGATACAAGATAGATAAGTGAATCATCAATATCATTTTTCAAGTGCGAGAAATCTTTTTGTTCGAACAGCTCTGGAAGTCTCGCGAGACTTTCTTCATCAAGACTTTTTAGATGTTCAACATCACTCTCATCAGGAAACATTCCGATCATGAGCTCGCTCAACTGACTCCCAATAGGTTTTGCGGGAAGGATTTTGATCGTAAGTTTCTCAATCAACTCTCCTATCAATCCTAAATTCGAGGGCAATCCTACTTCACAAAAAAATTCAGACGAATTCAATTCTTCTAAGGTTGTCGTAAAAATATGTTGAACTTTTAATTTAAGAGCAGAATTTTTATCTAACATAATGAAGAGCTGTTTAATTTTTTGAGAGGGGATAGATTCAGGATCAGTCTCAAAAAGTTCTACTGAATTAATCCACTTTGCAAGTGTGATTATGACTTCCAATCGCTCTTCAAGAGTCGCATTTTCTTTTGCCGATAGAAGATAAAGCTCAAGTGATGTCGTTTTGTTAGCGAGCACACCGTATTGTTTTAAACTTTCGTATTGACGTAATTTGCTGAGAAAATTTTTTATTTTCTTATATGGCATAGTAAATAATAACTGAATTCATTTAATTATAGTTGAGATCGGAGAAAGTTCAAGGAAAAGGTATAGTCGCACCACGAATGACCTTCGAGGCAACTAGCCGAATTAATAAATGAACTAAATTTTTTTAAAACCCACTTTGATGCATGTTAAAATAAAGGCATGAAAAAAATCCTTTTAACTATGTTTATTATAGGGACGACATCAATTACTCAGGCAGCTCCTAAAAAGACGACAAATACGCCTATAAAGGCCAATCAGAGCTATATGACGGCCACTCATGGGGCGATATTTGTTTTGAAGATTGAAAAAGGAATAGTGACATTTAAACAGCAACAAAAAGCTTCAGAGGGATGCCTTCCTCCTGATGATGTGCCTGCTCAGACACTTCCCTTAGAGAAGTTTAAATCCATCCACCACATTCTTGCGGTCATTGATTGTGAAAAAGATCAAATGGAGCGTAAGGCGTGGGCGGAATAAAGTTTAGCCTAACAATTTTTTTCTTTCACTGGTGAACTCCCACCACATTTTTGGTTTTCCACCATTCATGAAATCAACTGCGGCCATAAACGTATCGGCCATACACGGATCGTGTCGAACACCGGTGACCTTATTTAATTGAGCGTATAATTTGAGTCCATCTTTGTTTTTAAGTTGATCAGGTCTAGTAATGCCCATTAGTCGCAAATCTTCGGCGACGGCCTTACCTATGTTCGGAATGTCTTCGAGTTTTTTAGCATCCTTTGCCTTTTTAGCTTTCATATCTTTAGCGTATGCGTGAATTTCAATCCTCTCAAGACGCAGTTATTCAAATTTGTTTTTCCATAAATATTCTGCAATAAGTTTGAAAAAACTTAAGCTGATAATCAATGAAAGAATCCATGGCATGAGGGCCAGTATTCTTTTTTGAGTATCTTCTGTCATTACAACTTTTTGCAATTTATCTATACTGAGTTGTTTTTCGTGAACAACATTGAGTTCGATGTTTATTCGTTCTTTGGACTGAGAACACAAGGCACATCCCTCGGGAAATATAAGCTCATCCCATTCGGCCTTTAATTCATGCACATCTTCTGTGAGTAATTTAGAATAAAAATTCATAAGGATTTTACATGTGACTCTCATCTTGGCGATGACATCATCAAAGTTGGCCGGTGAACGTTTTGATTTTTGCACGGAGGATTTGTAATTACAGATATACTTTTTTTCGAAATCTGTTCCCTCTTTTAACTGCGATCTTGAACTCCTTAAATATTGATGCTCAACTTGCAGGTGATCTTTCACAACCATACTGCGTGTTCCGAAAATAGCGGTTAATAGTGTCACTGCGATGAGGAATATCCGCGCCCCTTCAGTGATGAAGATTAACCGCTTCCTCCCTTTGGCCTGGAGATATAAATAAACAACAAGAAGGATGAACACAACCAGACACGAGAAAACTAAGATATAAGCTATGTTCAGTTTCTCTATACTCGCTATAGTATTCATACCTAATTATTTTAGGGTCTTTAAAATGAAAATCAAATTTGAATATGCATAACAAGTATTAGCACTTTAGAGTGGATAAGAATGACTGTTTTTGGAGGCAGAAGTAAAAAAAGGCCCCAAACCGGTGGGGCCTATACTTTATGAGTTCTTGAATGTAAGTAAACGTTGATCTCCAAAACTTGTTGACCTAAAGAACATGCTCTCTGAATTTTTTCTTAGTGCTCATAGCGAGCGTGAGAGTGTTAACATTTAGGAAACGAAAAACATCCTGACGACTACTACTTTCGAGGCGCTCGTCCTAGTCCTCGAGAATAAGCTTTTAAACCATCTCATTCTCTTACCTCCTGGTTTCTTTCCTCATAATCAGTATCGTCCTCCCTAAGATTTTTCGACATGATCTAAGTCAGAAAGATGGATGTTTGTGAGCAGGTTCTAT
>CAMLRB010000271.1 GCA_946482295.1 uncultured Bacteriovorax sp.
ACAGGAAACGAATTCCCCACTGCTCCTAAGTGGACTCTCATGCTTAATCATGGAATTAATTTCTTAGGAGACTGGCAATTTAAAACAACCGGGCGCTACCTGGGTCAGTCTTTTGCCGACTCCGAAAATACAAAAACGATTCCCGAACAATTCTATGTAGACCTAGGCCTTCAGTATTTTTATGGATCATTTGTTCCATCAATCACTATCAAAAATGTACTGAACAACAAATATGTCATCAATCGTTTTACGAATCTCTATGGAACTTATTATCAAACAAGTGCGCCTCGAGAAATTATCGGCACTCTCAGTTATGTGTGGTAACAATGAAAAAATGGCTTTCAAATATACTTGTTAAATATCTAGTAAAAAAAGCAACTGTTCTCTCCAATGAAAAAATTGGAGAGGACTTTCAGTTACTCACAATCAGGCTTCCTTATAAAAAAGAATGGATTCCCGGGCAAAAAATACAAATCAAAGTTTCGGAAAATGAATTGAGAAGCTATACTCCTTCCAAATGGGCCAAAGACAACCGCACTTTCCAAACTTTGATTTATAATCACCGATCAGGCCCTGGAGCTCTGTGGTCTGAAAGTGTTTTACTACAAACCAAAGTCCAAGTTGTGGGTCCACGGAAATCTCTCGACATTCGTGGACTCCAAAAGAACATCTTTTTCTTTGGTGATGAAACAACTTTTGGACTGGCCTATGCCCTTATAGAGAGTCAGGACGTCCACTCTATTAAATGCTTTTTTGAAGGGACAAAAAAGTTTAACTCATTGGCCGCACTCGCCTCTTTAGGACTTGATCATCATGCTTTTTTTGAACGTACGAAAGATGAAATTCACTTAAAAGAATGTGCCGAACAAATGCACTCTCAGCACACTGATGAGATCATCATATTGTCCGGCAAACAAAGCAGTATCGTTAGAATGGAGCAATACCTTCACGAAAAAGGAGTTTTGCCAGAACTAGTGATGAAAAAAAGATATTGGGGATGGAAAAAACAAAACTTAGCCGTTTAGTTTGAAAGCGATTGGGAATTTAAGTTCAATATCGTTTGATCCTAGCTCGGCAGGAAATGCTTTGAATGAATCAACCTTCATAACCATACTGAGAGCGGCCTGATCTAGAAGTTTATGACCTGATTCTTGAACTATTTTATGATCAATGACTTCGCCATTTTTTTTGATCGTCACACCGATCACAACAGTCCCTTCAAGACCTCTTTTTCTGGCCATCAGAGGATACTCTTTGCGGCCCTCAATCAATCCACGGAATTCGATTAGATATTTCTGTTTCGCCGAAAGGAAGGTTGCTTCTTGATCACCAGTTCCGCCTGCAACACCATTTTTCGATCCTGCTGTTCCCGTGCCGACCTCTGAACTCGCCCCACCTACTTCTTGTGGAGAACTTTTTTGAATCGCAGGCCCTGCTTGAGTAGATGTCGCCGCAATGGTTTTAGGTGCCGCTGCTTTTTTAATCGACTTCCCGTTCCCGCCGACACCACTTAGATTCAAAGAAATCGCATTGGGCAACTTCATCAAATCCATTCGATCTTTTTCTTCATAATTCGGTAGCGAAAACGCGCCTAAAATCACCAAATGCAAAGCAACGCTGGCAATAAAACATAGTGACGGACGTGACTGGTAAAAGGCCTTCATAATGGCCATTTTATACCGAAACGGAAGCTTTTTGTCTAAGGGATTTGGTACTATGAAGCTACAAGGTCATTTAACTATTTTCGTAGACGACTAAAGTCCCCATTTCTAGGTGAATGATTTTTAGTGTCTTAGATATTTCTTTCAGATAGTCGATCACACCTCTATCGAGTACGTATAGTCACTTCAACATCTCGCCCCTACATTCTATATTCAACTTATTGACCGATGAATTTCTTCCGAAACTCATAGTAGAGTGGAGAAAAAGTAAATTGATTCGCGAATTGTATTGCGCTTGCTAATCCAAGACTCGCAAATGGTTTGTCCGCACCTAAACACAACACTTGATAGACACTATAACTGACAACCATACCTTTCGGTATTCCTATGGCCGCATTCCAGACACGATCATTGATGTAACGATCTTGCCCTTTATCACCAGTAACGATAAGTGGATTGTCAGTGCCTGAATTCATTTGAATAATAAGAGCTTCCATTAAGGCATCTTGAATTTGTGGATTGTCTAAATCTGCAGCAGTTAGCGATGCAAATTCTTGCTCTCCAATCTTGTAGGGAGGTTTACCCAAAATTTCTTCATGTTTCGCAGAATTTAAGGCCTGTTTATAATTTTCAACTGTATTGCTCTTAAAAAGTTGATAAACATTTTTTTGTTCAAAAAAAGCGTCCAAGGCCTTTAATTCTTTTTGCAGTTCCGGTGAATTTTTAATCGCCTCCAACCGTAGGGTAGCGTCTTCAACCGTGACACCATAGAGTTTTGAGTAAACAACAGCATCTATACCACCAACCATGGAAGATTCTAAATTGGCCTGAATATAACGGGAGCCTAATCCTTTAGAATTATTTTTAATAAATTTTGAACTTACTTTGGTCATAAGAATTGACATGGTGATGTCGTAACCCAATTTCGCATACCATTGTTCTTTACTTTCATCGTAAAGATCTTTGTTAGCTTTATAATGACCATATGTGGTTCCACCTATACCTAAGGCCATTGAGATTCCTACATATCTTTGAGCGGCCTGCATATGTTCTGGTGTGATGGTTTTTGATTGGCAAGAATAATACTTCTTCTGAAAAGCTGCTCGCTGTTCGCGAGCAAGAGCGATGGCATTTTTTTCTGCGGCCTCTGCTGATTGCCCTTGTTGTTTAAATTTGGTTTGATAATATTTTTGATTCATTTTTTCCATAAGATAGAACTTATTTTCTTTTTCATAAAACTTTTTAAAGTGCCCTCCCATGTCACTTTCTTTGGCGGCCAATGAAATCCCACCAAATTCGTTCATGGCCATTTTCTGCTCTTCAACAGTTTTAGAGGAAACATAATTGATATAATTCTTCAAGCGGTTTAACTCTGTGTCGTTCTTAACCGTTTTATTGATTTCTTTTAAAATGGGTTCTAATTCTTCATTACTTAAATGAAGTCGTTGAAGATTTTTAGCAATTTCTATTTTTTCATTTCCATTAATAGCTTGATTGGTGAGTTGCTTAATAATCTCGTCGGTTTCCATTTTTACAATAGTCTCTTGTGTTGTTTTTTGTAAATGGGCCCATTCCTTCTTTGAACCACGGAGGGCCAGCGCATACGGAATTGTCGTGGTCGCAATATTGGTCAAACAACTTTTAATAAGAGAATAATTATAGGATTGTGGAAAAGTTGCATCGCAAGTTTTTGTCTGGATGAGATTTCCTTGTACTTTGTTAATGTTACTTAATGCTTGTTCGCAGTGAAGGCCTACATTTTTAAATGAATCAATGGCCATTTTCGATTCGAGTCCCAGTAATGCGGAAGAACCGATACTTTTTAAGGCCGATCCACCTTTAAAAAAATTAAGTGCCACTGATCCAAGTTTAATCACGCCTCCGAAGCCACCAGACACTAAGCCTGTCAGTGTTGATCCAACCATGACATTTAATTCGTCCATCCCTTCTTTATCAGACTTGAGAGAAGCTAAGCACATCGCCGAACGAGCTGCCAACATGACATCCATTCGCATTTCACGCGATGGAACGACTCGCGAATCCAGATCACTTTCATTAAAAGCAAAAAACTGGTTCATCCCTTTTATAGCTTTATTTGTACAATCACGGTCTGTTTCAAGACAGTTTTGGTTTAACTTTAGTTTTATATAGGCAGATTTTAGATTCGCTCTCGTTTTATCCAATTGTAGTGTCAAACGATTCTGCAAAAGCTCCCTTGCTGCTGAGGTCTTGCCTTCTTTAATTAGACTTGTGATGTTTTTAAGATGACCTGA
>CAMLRB010000272.1 GCA_946482295.1 uncultured Bacteriovorax sp.
TTCTAAAAACTGGTGATACTAAAAAAGCGATTGGTTACTTCAATAAAATCGTGAGTTCAGCGCCTTATTCTTTCTATTCGATTATTTCACTAAAAGAGCTAGCTTCTCAGCAAAAAGGAACTTCGGATCAAGAAATACTTGCCAAACTTATCGCCAAAGAATCTTCATCTGACTACAAAGTTACAGAGACGTCTGAACTTATGCAAAACACTCTAAGAAGATTAGCTGTGTGGAATAAACTTGGACATGAGAGATTCGCTGTTCTCGAAATGCGCCACATTCAATCAATGAGTAAAGATGAAACTTTCAAAGACCCAGAAATGGCAAAAAAAGTTTCGGCCAATGAGCACAAAGAGTTTGTTGTTCTTAACCTTGTTCGTTTACTCCACTCTCAAAAGAAGTACATTGCTTCATTTAAAGTATTTCAAGATTCATTGGGTGAAAATTCTTTAAGTTTGAATTATAAACTTATTAAATACATTTTCCCACTTCAGTATCTTTCAACGATTGAGAAACACTCCGACAATCTCGATCCGCTCATTGTTATTTCACTTATCAGACAAGAATCTGCCTTTAATCCTGAAGCCACATCAAGAGTTGGCGCAAAAGGGTTGATGCAACTAATGCCTGAAACAGCGAAAAGATTTAACAAAAGAGTCCGTGTAAAACACCTTGATGACCCCCAAGTGAATGTTGCTATCGGTTCAAAATATTTACGACAACTTATCTCGCGTTTTGATGGTAATTTGATTTTCGCTTTGGCTTCGTATAATGCTGGTGAAAGCCGTATTGATCGCTGGAGAAAAGAAATTTTCCGCAATGATGATCCGCTTGCACTTATTGAATCTATTCCTTACGAAGAAACGAGAAACTACGTAAAACTCATTTATCGAAATAAATTTTTCTATTCTCTTCTGTCTAACAAATCAACGTTAAGTGTTCCATTAGATGAAACATTTAAAGTGGTTGATAACCGCTCACCTTCAAACGCTAATTAATAAGAAAATTATGAATGGTCTTTTGGGAATCCTTATCTGAGAGGATTTCCAAATGACCGTCAACTTCCTCTCTTCCTTGATAGTTGAACAATTTAAAAAACTCCAATGATCGGCCAGATTTTGTAGTGACTGTTCCATCACCATCCACTTCGCCTGAAGAATCAAATCGGTAATCAATTCGCCCCTTTTTATCTTTGAAAATGGTTGCGATTTCTTTTGTTTTTTTACCGACGCCCCAAAGATGGAGTAGTGGAATTTTTTTTACGGGCTCTATTCTTACGGGAGCTTGTAGTAAGTCGTGAAACTTTTGAGAGCGATTCATTAGTTTTGAAACAAAGTCACGGACAATTGGGAGTTCTGCTTCAGTCGCAAACTTGAATGGCCCCCATTTATTAATTTCCCAATTCTCTATCTGATGTAAATTGAGTTTCACCATTTTTTCTTCTTTCGTTTTTGCTAGATCATCTCCACTAGATGGAAGAAAGAAATATGAAGATTTAAACGTCGAGTAATCTAGATCCGAAAGTAGGTTGCGATTAAATCCTCTTCTCGTTCCTTCTCCGATATCTCGAAAAAGTATCATCAAACCATGAAGTGGTGGTGCAACAAGTGCAAGCTTTGAAATTTTCTCCAAACCTCGCCAATCTTCTACTGCTCCTTCTACATCCTGATTTCCATAACGAATGTAATAGGCCATCAGAAGCCCACCCATGCTATGAGCGATCACTGTCAGTTCGTCTTTATCAGTTAAGTTTAGCGATTGAATTTTTGCATCTATGACATTTAAGCAACTAATAAAATCATCGCGCCAGTCATAATCTAGTGTGTGCAATTCACTTTGATGCGTTTTTGCAAACTCATCAAGATGCTTAAGTGTTTCTTCGTAAGCATCGAAATGAAAAATTTTAGGTACAATCGTGACTGAATCTAAAATACCATCAACGACAATTTTCTTTTTGTCTCCGATATTGGTACCTGGAATATTTTGAGATAGACCTTCATTGCTGAATAAAAAATTCGAAGCTTTTGCCCATAAGAGTTTTCCCGTTTCTGCATTTTTGAGACGAGAACCATAGTACCCAGGTATAAAGAGAATGATTTTTCGATGCTGTTTAGACATTAAATCTAAAGTGCATGATGTCTCCGTCTTTTACAATGTATTCTTTACCTTCAACGCGGAATTTTCCTGCTTCTTTAACTTTTGCTTCTGAGCCGTATTGGATCAAATCATTGTAATGGAAAACTTCTGCCTTAATGAATCCACGCTCGAAATCAGAGTGAATAATTCCTGCGCATTGTGGAGCTTTAAAGCCATCATGAAATGTCCAAGCTCTTACTTCTTTAACACCGGCAGTGAAATAAGTTTTAAGGCCAAGCATATTGTAAGCAGCACGAGTTAGTTTATCGAGACCTGATTCTTCGATACCAGCAGCATCAAGGAATTCTTTTTTCTCTTCAAGTGTTTCTAGAGAAGCAATTTCAGATTCTAATTTTCCACAGATTTTTAGAACTTCAGAATTTTCTGCCGCAGCATAAGCCTTAACTGCTTTAACGTGGTCATTGTCTTCTGCAAGTCCAGCTTCATCTACGTTACAAAGATAAATAACTTTTTTCATCGTGATGAGGTTGAGATCTTCAACTGCTGCTTTATCTTCATCAGAAAGCGAAGAGTTTCTTGCTGCAATTCCTGCTTCTAATTCTGTTTTCAATTTTTCAAGAAGAGGAAGTTGGATTTTTGCCGACGTAAGAACATCCTTATTTTGTGACTTTAATAGTTTTGGAATGTTTTGAAGTTTTTTCTCAACAACTTCAAGGTCAGCAAAAGCCAACTCGAGGTTGATTGTTTCAATATCGTCTTTTGGATTAACTTTACCGTGAACGTGGATGATATCACCATCTTCAAAACAACGAACAACATGAACAATTCCGTTTACAGCTCTAATGTGACCTAAGAATTGGTTACCAAGGCCTTCACCTTTTGAAGCACCCTTAACAAGTCCTGCGATATCCACAAACTCAACAGTTGTGTAGATCATTTTTTCAGGTCCAATGATCTCACCGATTTTTTTCATACGTAAATCGTTAACAGCAACGATACCTACGTTTGGTTCAATCGTACAAAATGGATAGTTTGCTGCTTCAGCTGGAGCTGAAGTGATAGCAGAGAAGATAGTCGATTTACCGACGTTTGGAAGACCAACGATACCGCAATTTAAAGCCATTTTAATTCCTTATACGATTTTTTTCTTACTATAATTTGTTGAAGCTTTTTCAAAGCCAATTTTAATATATTCCTCGAGGGCCTTAGCGGTCCCTTGTAAATACGGCCTGAAAAAATCTTTATCTTCTCCGGTATACCCCGAGAGCACCCAATTGGAAACATCCCCGTGAACCGGACGTCCAATACCCATTCTCACTCGTTTGAAATCCTGAGTTCCCAAGTGAGCGGCTATTGATTTTAAGCCGTTATGACCGGCGAGTCCTCCGCCTTTTTTAAAAGCAATTGTTCCAAATGGAAGATCAAGTTCGTCGTGAACGACCAAAATGTTTTCCATGGGAATTTTGAAGAAATTCATGAGAGGTTGAACGCTTTCACCTGAAAGATTCATAAATGTTTGCGGTTTCAGAAAATAGATTTTTTCGTCGCCATTTTGATAAACAGCATATTGCCCTTTGAACTTATCAGTCCAACGGAGTTCATTGGCGAAAGAAAGTTCTTCAAAAACGTCCCATCCAATGTTGTGTCTTGTGTAGTGGTATTTGCTGCCCGGATTTCCAAGACCAATAATTAAACGATCCATGAAATTACACGAACAGCGAGCTTACAGAATCAT
>CAMLRB010000273.1 GCA_946482295.1 uncultured Bacteriovorax sp.
TGAATTTCTTCATGACCTTTCCTTATTTTCCACCACGGTAGTGGGGCAGTTTTAAATAGATTTCAATGTTTCAACTCGCTGACTTAATTCTTTTGATTGAGTCAGCGATCTTCCTATCACCAAAAAATCAGATCCCAAATCGAACGCTTCTTTAGGCGTGGCCACGCGTTTTTGATCTTGAGTATTCACACTGGAAATTTCATCAGCGAATCGAACTCCTGGTGTCACGGCCAGAAGAGAATTGAAATTAGTCTTTAAAAGTTTAGCTTCCAGTGGTGAGCAGACGACACCATCAATTTTAGTTTTTGCGGCCAGTGAAAAAAGGCGTAGAAAGGCTTCGTTTGTATCCGTGATTCCGTAAACGTCTTGTAAATCACTTGCTTCTAATGAAGTGAGAAAACTCACTCCCAAAATTTTACACTGAGGAATGCTCTGGCGAGCTTCTTTCAAGGCCTCTTGTAGCATTTTTTCTCCTCCACCTAGATGAACTGTTAGCATGTGAATGGGAAGATTTTTTAGTGATGCAATGGCGCGAGAGACTGTAATCGGAATATCGTGCAATTTAAGGTCAAGAAAAATTTTCTTTTGGTATTCATCGTGGATCTTATGAACGAGATCGGGCCCGTACTTCACAAAAAGTTCAAGTCCAATTTTTACGAATGTAAAAGGATTATCACTGCGTTTTAAAAAAGCATCGATATCTTCTAACGTCATCTGATCAAGAGCAACGATTATTTTATCCATTCTATTTTCCTGTCCTCATATCCTGTAAGGCCATTGGATGAATCACTTCGCCATCTGTTCCTAATAATGCTTCAACGACTGCTCGAATATTTTCTACGCGAGTGAAGCAAGGAATAGCATATTGAATGGCCGAGTTTCTGATGTGTTCGCCATCATTTTGCGACTGTCCTTGGTTTTGAGGAGTATTGAAAACAAGTTTCATCCGTTCATCTTTCAAGGCCTCAAGAATCGTCATTCCTTCTTCATCTATGCGCTTAACTGTTTCGCAAGGAAGACCTTGTTTTAAAATATACTCACTTGTTCCAGCTGTTGCGACAAATTGGAAGCCAGCACGGTGAAGTGATTTGAGGTAAGGAAGAATGAGTTCTTTTGTATGATCAGCAAGACTCATGAGAATTTTTCCTTTATCACCGAGGTTCGGGTAATTCCCCTGATAACTTTTTAGGATGGCCGCTTCTTTATCGCGATCGATGCCCATCGTTTCACCTGTGGAGCGCATTTTTGGTCCAAGGAGAATGTTATCTTGCACGAATCGATCAAATGGAAAGGTCGATTGTTTAACGCTAAAAAAGCCTGTTTTAGCTGGCTCGAAAGCTTCAATCGTTTCACCTAACATCGCATCTGTCGCGATTTTAGGAAGAGACAGGTTGTAGGCCTTACTTAAAAAAGGAAGTGTACGTGATCCACGGGGATTTGCTTCAATACAGTAAATCTTTCCTTCTTTTACGGCGAACTGAAAATTGATCGGCCCCACAATATTGAGTTCGGAGGCCAGTGCGATTGAGATGGCCTTCATCTCTTCTTCATTTTTCTTTGTGAGAATAACTGGAGGAGTGATCATTCCAGAATCCCCAGAGTGTACACCGGCATATTCAATGTGCTCACATACAGTAAAACAACAATTGCCTTTGTGATCGCGTACGAGATCGACATCATATTCAATTGCGTTTTCAAGATAGTTTTCAACGAGGAAGGTTGCTGTTCCAGATTGTAATTGATCTTTAAAAGATTTTGGCAATTCATTCAAGTCGTCATGGCTGGTAAAAATGTACATCGATTCACCGCCGATAACAAAACTTGGGCGTACGATGACCGGAACACCAATATCAACCATGGCGTTCACGAGTTCTTTATGTCCTGAAATCTCTCTCGATTGGGTTTGAGCAAGTCGCGTTTTTTTAGTGATCTCACTGAAGAGTTTGCGGTCTTCTGTAAGTTCTAAAACTTTCCATGTAGGGCCTAAGAAATTTATCTTGAAAAATTCCTGGCGAAAACTTGTTTCTAAATGCTCACGAAGTTGAATTCCCGTTTGACCCGAGAAAGAAGCGATAACTCCAGATGGTTTTTCGTTATACAGAATATCAAAAATATCTTCTGAGTAGAGTGCAGAAAGATAGAGACGATCTGAACTGTCGTAATCAGTTGAAACTGTTTCCGGATTCGAATTGATCATGATCGATGAAATATTTTTTTCTCTCAGTCGTTCACAAGATTTTACGCATGAATAATCAAACTCAATCCCTTGTCCAATTCTGTTTGGTCCAGATCCTAAAATGGCGACGGATTTATTTTTTTCAGCGAGGGAAAAAGCTTCATTTTCTTCAGCATACGTTGAATAAAAATATGGTGTTTCAGCAGGGAATTCACCCGAGCATGTGTCCACGGCCTTATAGACAGGAAAAATATTGTGTTTAAATCGATACACAAGGATGGCCAATTGTGAACGATTAATCATAAGGGCCAGGTGTTTATCAGAAAAACCCAATTTTTTAAGGTGTCTAAAATCATTTGGGAGTAGGGCGAGTTCTTTTTGTCCGGCGTGTGCTGTCGCGAGTGTCTTACATTTCTTTTCCTCTTCGACGATCTCTAACATTTGTTCAATGAACCACTTGGTGATTTTTGAATGTTCGTGAATCTCATCGACACTCATTCCAAATCTCAAGGCCTCAAGTACAGTAAGCAGCGAGAGTTCATTGGCCGTTTTTAGTCTGGCCGTTAAATACTCTCGGTCCATTTCGGCCGGAGTTGTTTTTAGTTGTGAAAGTGATGGAACTTCTAAACCCATTTCCAGAGAGCGAAGGGCCTTTTGAAACGCTTCTTTGAAGTTTCCTGCCAGAGCGAGAACTTCACCTACGGAACGCATTTGAGGGCCTAATGTTTTTGATGAACTTGGAAATTTATTAAAAGGAAAAATTGGAATTTTTAGAGCGACGTAATCAAGTGTCGGTTCAAAAGAAACCGGACTTGCTTTTGTGATGTCATTTAAAATTTGTGGAAGTGTATAACCAATCGAGAGAAGGGCCGAAATTTTAGCGATGGGGTAACCTGTCGCTTTAGAGGCCAGAGCACTCGAACGCGAAACGCGAGGATTCATTTCAATTACAGTGATATCGTCTTCGTCAGCAGGATTGATCGCAAATTGAACGTTTGCTCCTCCAGCGACAACACCCATGTGTTTGGCTATTGTCAGAGTCATTGTTCTTAATTTCTGCATACATCGATCGGAAATTGTCATGGCAGGGGCAACAGTAATGGAGTCACCTGTGTGGATACCGCAAGGATCGACGTTTTCAATTGAGCAAATGATGACTCCGTTTCGTTCACAGTCGACCATTACTTCAAGTTCAATTTCTTTTTGTCCGACTAACGATTTTTCCATCGTGACCGGAAATTTAATGTCTGATGTGAAAACTTCTTTTAATTCTTCCGTGTTCCATACTAGGGCCGCGCCTTTTCCACCTAGCGCGAAGTCGCGACGAATGATGAGGGGGAATCGAACTTGTTCGCAGGCCATGGTAAGAGCTTCTGCTTCACTATGGGCCGTGAAACGTTTCCCTGTCTGATAGCCGAGTTTATCGAGCTCACGAGCAAAGAGTGCACGGTCTTCAGTTTTTTTAATGGTTTCAACGTTGGCCCCTAGAAGTGCCACGTTATTTTCTTTAAGGAAGTTTTCTTCTTCTAATTCAACACAAAGATTGAGGGCCGTCTG
>CAMLRB010000274.1 GCA_946482295.1 uncultured Bacteriovorax sp.
GCTGATTGAATTTTAAAAATAGCGCGCTCTTTTGGATGTCTCATTGAAAGGTAACGAAAATCAAATTTTGTATCATTGAGAACATCTAGTTTTTTCTTCGTGATATCGAATGGCATTGGCTCATGAGGCGTGCTCATGATCTCGAAACTCTCAATAACCATTTCACAATTTTTAGGTGAAACGAAAGCATCTTTTAAAGTTGCTTCTTTAATTGTTCCTTTTAATTTTACACTACACCCATCTTTAATCCCTGTAGCACCTAAATCACCGTTGAAAACAGTTTGAATAATTGTTCCTGACGTATACAGAAGAACGAATCCGAATCCTGACAGCACTCTTGTCTTAAAGACGACGCCTCTGATTTCGATTTGCTGGCCGATATAGTTTTCAATGTTTTTAAACTTTAAAGTGTCATTTACTTCAGATGAAATTTTCATTGTTTCCTTAATGGGTTAAGTCTTTAATGTGGTCTCTTAAAAATAATCCAAAAAGTCCTCTTCTGCACCAACTTAATCCATAAAGACACATTGCACCATTACCAGGTAGCTGTTCCGCATCACATATTGAAGATCATAAATTCAATAGCATCAATATCACTTTAAAACCTAATTCAAGAAATATTCAGAATTCGTACAGAGGTCCATCATGAACTCAACATAAACGTTCTAAGGAGAATTTAATGAAAATGTTAATGGCAGTAGCAGTGACAGCAATGCTTTCTGCAAACGCGTTTGCTGATGGACAAGTTTTTTATCGTTATGGATTTTCAAAATTAGATGAAAGTCGTGGCAACCAGATTTTCACAGACACGGCCAATGGTCTAGGGGCCGGAGCTTCGAACAGTGATAAAAGCGGTCATGGCATTGGAGCAGGACTAGATCTCAGTCTTATGCAATGTCCTCTCTTTGAACAAAACTCTGTTGCTGGTGAAATCTTCGTCGACTACAACCGTTTTTCACGTAAAGGCGTGACAAACGCGATTGGAACAGTGGCCGGTGTACAACCAAGCAACGCCGTCATTTCTGTATCAGAACTCGCTGTAGTAATAGCTCCTAAATATCGTTTTGGAGGATTAGGCAAATTCAGACCTTGGATTGTACCAATTGGTCTCGCCTTTTTAGTTAATAGCCCACCTTCAAACACTACAAGCTATCTTGATGTTGGTTATCAAGTGGGTGCAGGTGGAGAATACGAACTTGTGAAACAACTCTCTCTCGGTGTTGACTACAGATATACAGTTGGAAACGGTGATCCTGGACTCAAAATAAAATATGGTAGCTTAGGCACTTATTTAGCTATTAATTTTTAATTCGTTTTAGATTTACCCACATTTGAACTGTTGACCTGTTCCACTGATGATTAACATAATCAATTAATCTCTGTGGAACAGGATCACCATTTTTCACAAGTCTATTAAGCATCAAAGCAAGATCGGTATCCGCTAAACACCACTCTTCAAAAAGATTTTTTTCACCTTCCGGAATAAGTTGTTCAGCAATGTTGATCAATTTTTCAGAAGCCATCTTGGCTTCGTTTGAAAGCGGCACAGTTGATGGCCCAAAAAAGATAACATTAGTCGATCGTTCATTTCTAATTGGCATTAGATCAGAACGAATCCAGGCCTGAACTTGGCGAGCACGTGCACGATCTTTAATATCTTTGGGATAAAGATTAATTTCAGGATAAGTTTCTTCTAAGTATTCAGTAATTGCTGATGATTCTGATAAAGCAAAACCGTTGTGAATGAAAGTCGGAACTCTATTCGTTAAAGAACATTTTTTGAAATCATCTTTACGTGCTACACCTTCCGCTAGATCGACCTGAACCATTTCAAAAGATAGGTTTTTTTCATGTAAGGCCACAAACACAGACATGGCATAGGGGCTCGTAAACTTCGAATCCACATATAAAATCATTATTTCATCCCTAATAAATCAAGTTGGTCAGATTTTACTCTCGGACCGTGCGGGACGAAAAGTATTTTTACAAAAAAGTTACTAATGAAACTCTTAGATGGATCATTTAATCAAGTTTCATTTTCAAATTGCACATTCTAAAAACAGTGATCGTCCCAATGATAAATAGATTTTCAAATCATATTTGAGAAGCATTTTTTCATTCCCAAAAATATTGAACTAAAAATGTTTGATCCAATTATTTGCACCAAAGAAAGGTTTTTAGTCCCATCTGTCGATGTCATAAGATTCAAGCATCTAATTCAAAGGGACGATAGAAAATTAGTCCACCTTTAACGTTAATGATCAACACAAGCGGGATGTCATATGAATCAAAAATTTCTCTTTGGTTTAAGCTTAATTACAGGGCTCTTCCTAACTTCCCCCACTTACTCAGGAACATTTTATTCTGTTCACCAGGCGCAATTAAAAATTGCTCTACCTCCACCAGCTGGTAGTTATGAGTATTCATTCATGAGACCAATTGGATTTAAACAGCAATATGCACCTTCTGGTGTTACAGGTTGTAATATTGGTTACGCCGAAACAGGATGTGCATTCAAAGGCGGTGGTTCACTTCCACTTCCAGAATTCACAGGCTATCAACTTCAATACAAAGAATTTAAAATCTTCATTCCAAAAGGATCGAAGACAATCATGCTTTCGGGATTTGCTCCTCAAGGCTCTCGTGCTGCATTCGTTCTCCGTTATGGTGCAGAACCTGTTCGTCAAGCTTCTCTAAACGACGCTGAATATTCTGCTGCTCAAGTGACAGAATCAATCGACAGATCATTTTCAAGACTAGTAGACAATAAAGAAGAAATTTTTGTTGTTCACGATGGCGGTGGAACTGTTCGTTTTACTGCTGGACCTCTTACAAATAAGGCCATAACCACACAACCTGGTTGGCTTTATATTCGTCAACTGAATGGTTCTTCGCTTTATGATTATGCCGGTGCCATTGATATCGACATGACAAAATATGCGGAAGGATATAACAGTCAAGCGTGGACAAACTCAGCATACCCAGATCCATTTTTAACTGGTGATAGCACAACTCCAGGAGCTCCACCAATCATTACGGAACCAACAACCCCTACGGCTCCGACTACGCCAACAAATCCTACAACGCCTTCGAATCCAACAACTCCTCCAGTTGTCACAAATCCTCCATCATCTGGTGGTGGTTTTTGTCCTCCATTCATGGTGTGTTCTCCAACAACGCCTACTAATCCGACTACTCCAACAACACCAACGGAAGACCCAACAGTCTTCAATGAAGCTTGTTACATGCAAAGGCATAAAGACGTCGCTCAAAATTGGAATGGAACAGGACTTGAGCACTATAATGCTTTCGGGAAAAAAGAAGGAAGAATTCCGGGATGTATTCCAGCTATCGTGACAACTCCAACAACTCCGACGACGCCAACAACTCCGACGATTCCAACAATCCCGACGGTGCCAAATACTCCGACAACACCAACGGATCCGGATGATGTTGTTGATCCATATGAGGGACCAATACTTTCAACTAACAGAACTGCTGTTTCAAATCTAAAAACGTTAACGGGTAACAACTACGGATTAAACATTCCTAAGATTGGTATGATCTATATGATCTGGCATTGTATGGCGAATGATCCAAATAGGAACAAAGTTATCAATCAAGCTCTTAAAGATGGTAAGTGGGGCTATATTCCAGATTTCCATTGGAGAAACGT
>CAMLRB010000275.1 GCA_946482295.1 uncultured Bacteriovorax sp.
TAATACCGTATTTAAAAATAAGACCACCATAAAAATCTTTAAGATCAACAAGCATGGCGTTCATATCAACTGGATTGAGTTTTTCTTTGTTGTACTCATCTCTACGAGCAAAATCGCGTAAATGATCGATGATTTTTCCAATGCGTGTAACGCCTTTATGGATGGAATCATTGATCGTGAGAATTTTTTCCTGATCAACTTCGCCTTGTTCGATAATCGACTTAAGACGACGATTATAATTCATAATAATTTGCAGAGGATTGTTAATTTCATGGGCCATCCCCGCACCAAAAGTTCCGAAGCTGGCCATTTTCGAAGTAATTATCAGCTGCTCTTGCATTGATTTTAATTCAGCATGAGCTCTCTCTAGCTTGAGATAGTTCTCCTGCAAAATTTCATTTTTAGTCTGCAGCTCTGCTGAGAGAGAGACGTTTTCATTTTCAACGAGTTTTTGGTAAGCATGGAGAAGAATGAGATTACGCACACGAAGCTTTAACTCTTCAACTCTAAAAGGTTTATTCAGAAACTCATTGGCCCCAAATTCAAGGGAATTAAAGAAAACATTCTCATCTTCTATAGTCGTTAAAAGAATAAAAGGAATGTTTTTAACAGATTCATTGCCTTTCATCTTCTGAAGAAACTCAAGCCCATTGAGTTCTGGCATTTGGTAATCTGAAATAACTAACGAGTATGTGTCGGGGTTAGCGCTGAGTTCATTATAGGCCTCAAGTCCATTAATGGCCCATTTCACGCTATAGCCTAGTTTTTCTAAAACGTACTGAAGTTTTTTCCCCTGAACGGGAGCATCTTCAGCTATCAAGATGGAATAAGTTTTGATGGCCGCCTCTCATAAAAGATTTTACTCATGATAGGTCCTCTTCGACTGAATTTACTCAAAGACTGAGGGATTAGAAGTATTTTAAGGATGATTAGGTTTTAAAAGCAGAACCCCCGAAAAACACGTAGAAATTTCGAGGAGACATTGGGGCGGTTATGGCCAGTTAAATTGTATTGATGCTGTTTTTTTGCCAAAAAAATGGGCCTATACTATTTCGATCTCTCTGAGAGGAAGTCCTTATAGGCTTCCCATGAACGCTTATCTGCCAGTTCGTTATATGCACTTCCTTTAGAGATATCATCACCCGCTGCTTTTTCAGTAAAACTATGAACAGCTCCTGAGTAGGCATTGAATTGATAGTTCACTTTCGCCGCATTCATTTCTCTTAAGAATGCATTGACTTCTTCTGCTGGAACATTTGGATCGATGGCCCCATGATGAATTTGCAGGTGTCCTTTGATATTTTTTGCCTCTTCAGGATTTTTTGTTCCAAGACCTCCGTGAAAAGAGATGGCACCCAAAACATCTGCACCAGAGCGTGCAACTTCGAGTGCAGTCGTTCCACCAAAACAATAACCGCTGACAAAAACTTTTTTAGGATCAACAAAATTTTGTTTTTTTAATACTTCCACTGCTAAAAGAGCACGCTCTCTTAATTGTGTAATGTCGGCCTTTAATGCCCCCGATAATTTTCCCGCTTCCGAGCGATTTTTCGGACGGGAGTCCTTGCCATACATATCTCCTGCAAAAGCAACGTAACCCAGTTTAGCCGTTTCAATGGCCTTCGATTCTGTTTCAGCGGTGACTCCCATCCAGTTATGAACAATCATCACACCTGGGCGATTTCCTTTTTTAGAATCGTCATATGCCAAAATCCCTTCAAAGACTTTATCTCCAGCTGTCGATTTGTATTCAACTTTTTTCGTTACAATTTTTGCCATGGCCACATTCGTTGTTAATAAAGAAAGTAAAATTAACTTCTTCAAAAAAACCCCTTAAGCGTTCAGAGCACGATTATCAGTTGCTGCTAGACAAGCTTCTTTAAACGACTCCGTATATGTTGGGTGAGGATGACAAACACGAGCTACATCTTCCGCACTCGCTTTATATTCCATCGCTAGTACGGCTTCGGCAATCAGGTCTGCACAACGAGGGCCTATCATGTGTACACCTAAAATTTCATCGGTCTTTTTGTCGGCAAGAACTTTAACAAGACCGTCAGATTCTTCTGATGCGCGAGCGCGTCCTGAAGCTTTAAAAGGAAAACTACCAACTTTAAATTCTCTGCCTTCGGCCACAAGTTGCTCTTGTGTTTTTCCAACTGAAGAGACTTCCGGCCAAGTGTAAACAACACCTGGAATGAGGTTATAGTCGATGTGCGGCTTTTGTCCTGCAAGATATTCGGCAACCATAACGCCTTCTTCTTCTGCTTTGTGGGCAAGCATCGCACCTTTAACAACATCGCCAATCGCATAAATGTGATCAACGTTTGTCTTTAAGTGTGAATCTGTATCAATACGTCCGCGATCGTCTAATTTTACACCAGCTTTTTCGAGACCTAATCCGTCTGTGTATGGTTTTCTTCCAACGGCCACAAGACAGTAATCTCCAGAAATTTCGACTTCAGCATTTGTTTTTTTATCTTTCGCTTTTACTGAAACTGTTTTTCCTTTCGAAGTTACACTTGTGACTCCGTGACCAAGCATAAATTCAATGCCATCACGCTTTAAAACTTTGAGAAGATTTTTCGACATATCACCATCCATAGTAGCAATGATTGTGTCTGCATATTCAATAACTGTAACTTCTGAACCAAGTCGTCTATAGACAGAAGATAACTCTAAACCAATTACTCCCCCACCAATAACGATAAGTTTTTTTGGAAGCTCCTTTAATACGAGTGCCTCAGTCGAGGTAATGATTCTTTCTTTATCAATCGTCACGCCTGGAAGGCCAGAAGGTTTTGATCCCGTCGCTATGACAATTTTTTTTCCTTTAATTTCTTCAGCTCCACTTTCGCCCTTAATAGAAATTGTGTGGGCATCTTTAAATGATCCATGTCCTGTATAAACATCGATCTTATTTTTTTTCATGAGAAAAGCGACACCTTTACACACATCAGAGACAACCGCTTTAACTCGTTCGCTCATTTTGTTGAAATCAAGTTTCACGTTTTCGGCCACAATTCCGTGTTTGGAAAATGAATGTGTGAGTTCGTGGTATTTTTCAGAGGAATCAAGCCATGCTTTTGAAGGAATACATCCGACGTTTAAGCAAGTTCCTCCCAGTGTTTTATACTTTTCGATGATCGCAACTTTCATTCCTAATTGCGCACATCTTACAGCACAAATGTATCCCCCTGGACCAGAACCAATAACAACAACGTCATACTCTTTCATCATTTCTCCGTTATATAACTAATAAGAACCATTTCTTGCTTTTGCTTGGATGAAAGAAAAGAAGAAAACGGCATTTGGATCGTTTGCGACCACTGCCATTTCTTTTTTCATTCCTTCGACAGTTTCTTCTGTCACATATTTTGCTTCAACTAATTGATCAGCAGCACTCATGAGAAGCTCTGACCAAAACTCGATAATTTCTTTTCTTTGTCCTGGACGGCGGTTATCGAGGAACCATGTTTTCACTTCTGTCTCGATATTCTGAAATCCAATTTGCATCATGAGATTTCCTAGTTTCCCCCCCATGAAAGGATCACCTTTTTGATCATATTGATAATCATTGAAGGCCATCCAGTATTTCAAAACATTCGGGGAATAAGGATCAAGAAAGAATGAAGAATTTAAAACTTCAGTGGCGTAAAGAAC
>CAMLRB010000276.1 GCA_946482295.1 uncultured Bacteriovorax sp.
TCGCACTTTAAAACTTTTGCAGAGTAAACACCCCAATCTCTTGAAGCGTGATCGTACATATCAGCATAGCTTGATTCAACAGTGATTGTGTATTTATCGAAAATGTTTTGATCCAATCTTTTCATTCCTGTTAGAACTAAATTGTAGTTGTAATCTGTAATTCCGTTATCTACGCGAATAGCTTCTGATTCAACTTGAACAAGAGTAAGGTCACGAAAGTATCCACAGCTTTCTGTGATTGTCGTTTCAACTACGGCTGCATGACGAGCATCTAATTGAGAATCGATGATAGCGGCAATTGATGATTGAGAAGCGACTAGAGCGATAATCATTAAAAATTTCTTCATGGGAACTCCTAAGCTTAAAAGTTTTTTTGATGACGTCTTTGTACAGCTTCTTGCAACAAATGAGAAGGGAGGGATGTAGGAAATACTGTCAGATTATTGTCAGGATTGGCCTAGAGTAGCGGGCCATGGCCTTGCATGGTTTTTATAGATGCAGATCGGGACAGATCTGAAGCTTTTGGAGGATGCCATGATTCAAAACTCTGTATGGAACAAGTATTCAATCCTGACTGAAATGACGTCATTATCATCAGACATAAAAGTTGATGTGGCGATTATTGGGGCAGGGGTGACTGGACTAACCTGTGCTCAACTTTTATCAAGTCAAGGTATAAACGTGGCCGTATTAGAGTCTGGAAAAGTAGGTGAGAGTAACACCGGACACAGCACTGGAAATCTCTATTCAGCCTATGGACAACTATTGACGTCTGCTTTTGAAAAACATGGTAGCGATGTTACTTCCAAAATCATTTCTTCTCGCGATGAGGCCATTAATTTTATAGAAAAAAATGTTGATGAGTTAAATATCGATTGTGATTTTATGCGCGTTCCTTGGAACTATTTTTCGATGATCGAAGAAAAAGATCAGATGATTTATGCTAGTTTAGAAAATGCAAAAAAACTTGGATTGAGGGCTTCGTCCTCAAAATTATCGAACACACCTTTTAAGGCGAGAGTTGCCATGAAAATGGTGGAGCAGGCCCAGTTTAATCCTCTTAGATACGCTCAAGGGTTGGCGATGGCCATCTCTTGCCAAGATTGTTTGATCTTTGAGAAAACTCGAGTGAATAAAATTGAAGATAAAAAAGATCACTCTCTTCTTCATACAGAAACAGGAACAGTGACCGCCAGTTATGTCATTCAGGCGACGCACACACCACTAGGACTCATGACTTATCATACGACACTCGGACCATACCGCGAATATGGTATCGCCTGCAAAGTAGGAGAGAGTTCTTTGAAGGCAGGAATCTATTTTGGTTACTTCGACAAAAATGATATTACTTCATTTCGCTTATACGAACGTGAAGGTGAAAAATACATTATCGTTGTTGGTCAACCTCACAAAGTAGGGCAAGGTGACAGTGAAGCTCACATGCGAGAACTTGAAAAAATCGCACGAAATAATTTTGATGTAAAAAGTGTCGAGTATCGCTGGGGGGGGCAACATTATCGACCAGCAGATGAGCGACCATACATTGGTCCAAAAACGAGTGGATCAAATACTTTCGTCGCAACTGGTTTTTCTACTCATGGACTTGTTTACGGAACGGTTGCCGGAAAAATAATTAGCGACCTTATTATCGGACAAAAAAATGAATTTGCAGAAGTATATGATTCAGGTCGATTTACTCCTGTTAAAGCAGCTCCAAAATTCATCAAAGAGAATGTGAATGTTTTCTTTCAGTATTTAAAAGACTATACCAAGTCAAATCCAACGATCTTTGCAGATGTACATCAAGGAGATGGTCAAATTCTCGAACACGATGGACATAAACTTGCAGTCCATCGAGATGAGCTCAATCAACTTCGAGTATGTTCTGCCATTTGCACCCATCTCGGTTGTGTCGTTCACTGGAATAATGCTGAAAAAAGTTGGGATTGCCCGTGCCATGGAAGTCGCTTCGAAACAAACGGAGAAGTGATAGAAGGTCCGGCCATGAAAGCGCTCGAGAATTTTAGAGCGGATGAACTCTTGAATGATGAATCTAAGGCCCAAGAAGAGCATGTCCACCAGGATAATTCGCCAGTGTAGCTGCTTGTCTTGACACTCTTGACACGAATCTCTTTTTCAATTAGTTTAGCTTTATAACGTCTAAATAGAGGAGGTCGGTATGAGAAAATTTATTCAAACACTTAAGGGCCTACCTTTGACTCCCAACTTATTTTAATTTCACCAAATTTAAATTCGTCAGTCACAAAGTAGCTCTTAAATCTAAGGCATTAACTTAAATTTAACTTAGGAGCTAAACAATGAATGATTCCCAAAAGGAATTCTACGATTGCTTTGGGCTTGATGATTTTTTTAAAAATCAGCTGGCCTCTATTACTAATATTGAACCGCACTTGAGACTTGGAAAAGTCATAAATGAAGAAAGAAACCTCTATCGCATTCAACTGTCGTTAGAAGAGTCTCGTTTTGGACTTATCACTGGTAAGTGGACATACTCAGCGCAAAACCGTCTTGATTATCCTGCAGTAGGAGATTGGGTTCTTGTGGACGATCAGGCCGAAAAGGTTGTGATCAAACATATGCTCAAAAGAAAAACGTCTCTCATTCGTAAGCAGGTGGGAGTCGTTTCAGATGTCCAAATGCTCGCCACTAATGTGGATAATGTTTTTATTACAACGTCTTTGAACGGTGATTTAAACAAAGGTCGATTGGAGCGTTATCTTACGTTTGCATGGGACTCAGGCGCTCGCCCTGTTATTGTTTTAACAAAGTCTGATCTCTGTGACGATGTAGAAAGTTGTGTATTCGATCTAGAGCGTAGTTATCCTGGAATTGATATCATCACACTTACTCAGGATGATTTTGATGTTCAAAGTCTCACACGCTTTGTCGCACCAGGGACATCAACTGTGCTTGTTGGATCATCGGGGGTAGGAAAATCGACCCTCATCAACTTCCTCATTGGAGAAAATGTCATGCATGTGCAGGATATTCGAACTGATGATGATAAAGGTCGACATACGACGACTTCGAGATCATTACATCTTTCACGTTTTGGTGGAATGGTGATTGATACGCCAGGAATGCGAGAATTGCAGTTTGCTAATCATGAAGATGGATTGCATCATCAGTATGCAGATATTGAAGAGATGATCCTGAATTGTCGTTATACAAACTGCACGCATGAAACAGAGAAAAACTGTGCGATCTTAGAAGCACTGGATTGTGGTTATCTTGATTTTTCACGTTGGAAAAGTTTCAAGAAAATTCAAGGTGAGATCAGGCATGCGCAAAGAAGAATGGACAAGGTTTTATTGTCGCAAGATCGAAAGATGTGGAAAAAAAGAACGTTAGAAGCAAGACAAAGAATAAAAGGAAGCCCCTAAACAGGGGCTCTTTTTATTGATGAAGGGCTTGATTCTTATTTTTTTCTCTCTCGTGATAGTTGAGATAAGCGAGTTCGCCAAAACTCATAAGCTCACCGAAAAGTTTTTGTGTTGATTCAGGGAAGTGCTCAAGTGCAATTCCTTCTAATTCAAGTTGCTTCATTTTTTTCTTCAATTTTTTCAAAGTGATTTCAATTTCATTGAATTCTTTGGCATGAGGAATTTGAGTTGTGGCCTTAATGGCTTCTTCAACACCTGC
>CAMLRB010000277.1 GCA_946482295.1 uncultured Bacteriovorax sp.
CCGAAGCGATGAATGGTGATGGTGAAAGCGATGATGATTCTACTGCTGCGATCGATGCAGCTGAGGAAGAAGCACTTGCAGGGGCCATTGAAACGAGTGAACCTATTCCTAATAATGTTGTAAGTCTCAATGCTCATACTCAAGAAATACAAATTCAGGTCATTCCTCCGCTTTTAGACGAAGCTAAAATTTCTCGTGGTAAAACCGTGTTGTCTGAAATCAACATGGATAAAATGTTTTTCTTTTCGAACCGTGCATTCACTGAAGGCCAATCAATAGTGATTCAGTTTTGTATTCCGAAAACTTTTATCATGAATGCTGATGTCCTCTACTGTCGTCCTTTTAATATCAAAAGCAGAATTATCTCTCAAAATAATTACACTCACCGAATGCTCGTCAAATTTAACTTTCTAAAAGAAGGTGAAAGAGCATTACTCCGTCAGTTCATCCAGTCTATTGAGCCAGATATTCCAAAGGCCATGAAAAAAGCGGATAAAGAAGAAGGTGAAGGTGGTGATTCATCTTTTGACGAGTTAGACGATTTAGGCCTATAGTTTAAATCATGTCGACTCCTCATACATTCCAATCAAAACTTGCTTCTAATACTATTATGATTCTCTTTGTGATGTTAGTGGGTGCGACTGCATATTTGTCTGTCGAATTCCAACAAGCTCCCAAAAATGAACATGAACTCATTGAACAGACTCGCCTCTTCTCTGCCAAAGAACTTGAAACAATTAAACGTATCACCTTAAAAAACAAATCTGGAGATTACGTTTTCGAAAGAAGTCTGACGGAACAAGACCGCGATTGGTACATGGTAAGCCCTAAATCTCTTCCAGGAAGTTCACTTTTCATTGATCAGCTCTATAATTCATTGAAGATCATCAAAACAAAAAATCTTCTTCCTGATAACAACATAAACACATCAAATTTTTCTTTGAATAAACCCACCGCAGTTGTGACATTAGAAAATGAACAAGGAAAAAGTCTCGTTATCAATGTTGGGATTATGAATACAATTGATAATTCAACTTATTTAAAAGTTTCTGGAAAAACGGGTATTTTTCACGTTGAAGCTCCTACGCTTTCTCTGGAAAATGCCACTCTTAATGACCTCATCGAATCCCGCATTTTCGCTCTCGATCTCAATCAAATCAACGAAATCAAATTAACTAAAAAGCAACTCCCTACTCCTCTTCTTTTGGCAACAAAAAAAGAAAATGGCTGGGTTTCGGCCAATGGAGCGCCTCTTGATACGGCCAAACTGGAAGATCTGATTCAGTCGTTCAATGCACTCAAGAGTAGTTTCATCCTCGATAAACAAAGCGATTCTCAAGTCAAGCAGACGACAAAACTCATGAGCAATCCTGAGTACACTGTAAAAGTCCAATTCAGCGACGGCAACAGTTCAACCTATACCATTGGTCAATCGGCCACTCAACTGGTTGATGTCGATGTTAAGGGCGAAGCTTATTTCCTCGTGAGCTCAACACTTGGTAATATTATCTATGTAGTAAAGGAAGAATCACTTTCGGCCTTTGACCTAAAAGCAGATAGCTTAAACAGCATTCAGACGCCTACTCCGGCGAACTAAGACACTTTTTTAGCTTTTTGAATTTTTTCTGGATCAACGAAGACTTTGATGAAGTTTTCAATGAGGATTGTATTGTAGCGCTTTACGCCCTCTTTATTCATTAGAATTTTCCTAAGAGCTTCTGTCGGCTGCAATTTATCATCCAACATGATATGGACGAAATCATCCGCAAGACAGACGATATTTGAAAGTGTGAGGATTTTGCTTCCCTTCTTCCCGAATGGATATCCCGTTCCATCAAACGCTTCATGGTGCTGAAGAATAATTTGTTTGACGACATTATTAATAGAACGCACGTTCTCTAACATTTGATAACCAAGTTCTGGATGTTTTTTATATTGGTCCAATTGCTCCGGTGTCATATCACGCGGTCTGAGATTAAGAAATTCTTTCGGAAGTAGTGTTTTACCTATATCGTGAAACATACAGGCCATGGCCGTAGTTTCTATCGTTGTTTTTGACTGCCAGTCGAACTGTTTAATGATCGCCGTTGCATATAATGTTGTGAGGAATGAATGCGAGTATGCTGTTGGATCGAAATTTTGATATGAGCGCAAAACAGCATATAGATCATTTTGCTTTTCGATCAATTGAAAAACCGTTTCACAAACTTCTTTTCCTTGTTCGATTACCTGAGGCTTAATTCCTACAGTATAAACTTCTTCAATAAACTTTTCAGAAACGTTTTTAATGATATTAACTTTGTTAATCGCAGGAACTTGTTCATTTGCCACTAATTTCTGACTTAAAAAGTTATTATACTGAATGAATTTACGGCGATCGCTGTTATGGAAATACAATGAATCAATTTTCTTTTCGTTTTTATATTTATCCAATCTCTCTTTGGAGAATGCATCACCAGCGTGAAGAATCTTGAGATATTTATCAGCATTCAATTTAATGTAGATATCAAAGAGAACGGCCTGGGCCGAATAAAACTCATCAATTTTAATTCTAGAGAAGTTTTCATCTGTCATTGCAACTTCTTGCTCTGGAGAAACTCCTTCTTTTTTTGGAACGTTCGCCATCAAATCATGAATCGACTGATGACCTTCAAGCAATTCTTTTAAATGTGGAAGTTCAAATGGACGAACTGCAATTTCCGCGACTCCGAACTTCTGCATTCTTTCGTTTGAAACTTCTCCGGAAGCAATCAAGTCTCCATTATCAACTAAGAGAAGAACGCGCTGGTTGGTCGCATTTGCTTTAATGAATTTGAGAACCTGCATGCACGAGTGGTTCTGCACACCGTAATTTAAAAAAATGGCGAAAAACTTTTCATTGTAGAGAGCAAGCTGAGCGTCTTTTCCATTAAAAACGCAGTGAACTTCGTATTGGAGTTCGGTAAAATACTTCTTAGCTTGGATGGCCCAAGTTTCGTTTTGATCAACAATGAGTATTTTTAAGGCCAACTCGATTTCTCCAAAAGAATAAATCTCAAGGAGTTTATCGGTTGTAAGTCGTGAAAACTAAAATAAAAAAGTGGTTAAAAAGACGAGTCCTTTTAACCACTTACATAAGAATAAACAAAAAATGAATTACTTGATTTCTTTGTGAAGAGTATGTCTTCTAAGAAATGGATTATACTTCATCAATTCAAGACGATCTGGAGTCGTTTTCTTGTTTTTTGTTGTTGTATATCTTGAAGGAGATTTTCCTTCTTTTCTTGCTTCTGTACATTCAAGTGTTACGATAACTCTAGGACCTTTTTTAGCCACAACTGCCTCCACGCACGAGAAAAATTAACAAACATGAAATTACACGTTTGTCCTTGGCATGACAACCATAAATTTGCTAAAAAACGACCACAAGGCCTATGAATATGAAAATAAATCAAGAAAATTGGACTTCTTCACACTATTATTCGGATCCGCTGCGCGCG
The DNA here is from genome assembly GCA_946482295.1 of uncultured Bacteriovorax sp. Next base: position 3,480 of record CAMLRB010000277.1, read on the forward strand.
TTTATCTCGCTAGGGGCTTCCCCGAGTGACTCTGGCGATGAAGCTCAAATCCATTATTTAGTAACTGTTACCGATAAAGATTTCCAGGAAGTCTTCCAAAGCACCCATGGGAACTTAGAAGCGGCCATCGCTATTTTGAACGAAAAATACGGCCATTGGGATATGATCGACGCTGGTCAAAA
>CAMLRB010000278.1 GCA_946482295.1 uncultured Bacteriovorax sp.
AAAGGTCAATGCACCCTCTTATTTTTAAAAACCCCGACTTTGTTCGGGGTTTTTTTTTGCCTGAAAATGAAATATGAAAAAAGAGAACGTTCATATTGGCCACTGTACTTCACCTCATGGAATTAAAGGTGAATTTTCGTTCGTTCTCTACAATCCTGAAGATTCAATTCTTGAAAATGGCACAATAATCACTCTCACTCCAAGAGGGGCAGGAAGTACTATTCCACACGACGGAAAAGAGTTCGAAATTAAAAAAATCTCATTCGGGAATAAAACAATTGTTTCACTAGTTGGTGTTGAAAATCGCAACATCGTTGAGGCCATGATTCCCTTTGATGTCTTTGTAGATCGCGAATCCTTCCCAGAAACAGAAGATGATGAATATTACATCAACGATCTTTTAGGCCTTGAAGTTTATCACTTTTATACGAAAAATCTCATAGGGCGCGTGATGGATTTTTATGAAAATGGCGCTCAAGTCGTCCTCAAAATTAAAACCGAAAAAGAAATCATCGAAGTGCTGTTTATGAATCAGTACGTACCTGTGGTAGACATAGATCAAAATCGCTTGGAAATCATTCCTCCAATATTGGTTGAATAAAATTATGAAGAAGATTTGGATCATCACACTTTTCCCTGAATACTTTTCACCACTCCTGAATTTTGGAATTACGGGCTCTGCACTTCGCGGAGAACGTGGACAAAAAATTGATGTTCAAACAATTCAACTAAGAAACTTCACACCAAAAGATTATAAAGGTGTCGACGATTCTCCTTACGGAGGAGGCGCTGGAATGGTCATGCGAGCAGATGTTTTAAAAGCTGCTCTCCTCGATGGAATTGTTGGTCCAGGAAATTATGGTGATGACTGGAAAGAAAAATTACATGTCGTTTTTCCAGGTCCACGAGGAAAGACGTGGAACAATGAATACTGCAAAAATTTTGCAGAAAGATTCTCCAACGAAAATGCAAAAGATCTCGTTTTTATTTGTGGTCGATATGAAGGAATTGATGAGCGATTTTTAAATTTATACGTCGATGAACAAATTAGTATCGGCGATTATATTCTAACTGGTGGAGAAATCCCCACAATGGCCATCATCGATTCTGCTCTTCGCTTTTTTAGCGGGGTACTTGGAAATAAAGAGAGTGCCACTCAGGAATCGTTTCAGAGCAATTTACTAGAACATCCTCAATACACCAGACCAAAAGTTTTTGATGGGATTGAAGTACCGGACATTCTGCTTTCCGGACATCACATCAATATCGCTAAATACCAGCATGAAGAAGCGTTGCGAATGACCAAGCTTCACAGACCCGATTTACTCTCAAAAAAGGACAAATAATGAAATTATACCTAGGACTTGTTCATCACCCGATTAAGAACAAATTAGGCGAGTTGGTGACGACTTCTGTAACAAACCTCGACATCCACGACATCGCTCGGAGCTGTCGAACGTTTGGCGTTCAAAAATATTTCATCGTCACACCCTTTAATCTACAAAGAGATTTAGTTGACTCCATTTTGGGTCATTGGAAAGAAGATTTCGCCAATGCCTTTAATCCAGATAGGCAAGATGCTTTAAGTATTGCGCGAGCTGTCGATTCGATCGATACTGCTATTGCTCAGATTACTGAGATTGAAGGAAAGAAACCACTCATAGCTGTGACGGGTGCGAATTTCGACTCATTTGATGGGACGGTTTCCGAGTTGACAAAAAAACTCGAAGTCCTTAATATGCCTTGTTTTCTATTATTCGGAACGGGCTGGGGACTGCATCCCATTGCTTTAGAAAAAGCTGACTTTAAGCTTTCTCCGATAATTTCGAAAAACTCTGACGGTTATAATCACTTGTCAGTAAGATCAGCAGTCGCCATCTATTTAGATAGATTGTTTGGTCAGTAATATGTGAATAGTCCTACTCGGTAAGAACAGCATGGTGTTGGTCCTCTGGGAGTAGAAGTAAGATAAGGAGTTCATCATGAACTTAATCGACATTGTAAACGCGGATCACTTGAATCCAAAAGCTAAAGAACTTCCAGCTTTCAAACCGGGAGACACAATCGCAGTACACACTAAAATCACGGAAGGGACTAAGTCTCGTATCCAGATTTTCGAAGGTGTTTGTATTGGTTTTAAACAAAGAGGAGACATCAACGGTCACTTCCGCGTAAGAAAAGTTTCTAACGGTATTGGTGTAGAAAGAGTTTTCCCATTCCACTCACCAAACGTTGATAAAGTAGTTATCGTTCAAAAAGGTAAAGCTCGCAAAGCTAAGCTTTACTACCTACGCGAGAGATCTGGTAAATCAGCTCGTATCGCAATTGATTACGATCGCAAAGAAGAGTAGGCCTCAACTTGATAGAAAAGCCCCTCTAATGAGGGGCTTTTTTGTTTTTGGAATAGAATGGTAGATATAAATTATTTCCAAACAAGATCTGCTGCTGCAAAACCATTTTTCATTGCTGGTTGTGATGAAGTTGGACGTGGACCTCTTGCTGGTCCCGTTGTTGCGGCCTGTGCCTCATTGATCGTTACGAACTACGATCGTAAAGAAATTATGAAGCTCCTTAGAGAATGGAAAAAACTAGGAGTGACTGATTCCAAAAAACTCAACTCGCTCGAACGAGAAGAGATCTTAAAAAAACTCCACTGGTTCGGTGGGGTTGATAAACTTAAAATTAATCAAATATATTCTCACGCCTATTCAGAAAACATCACGTTTAAAATTCTCATAAAAGAAATTCACAACGATGAAATTGATCAGATCAACATTCTGCAGGCATCGCTAAAAGCGATGAAAGAGGCAATGGAAGGAAGTTGCTCGCTCGATTTAACAGGAACTGTTTTGATCGACGGTAATCGGAAATTCAAGGCCGAGTACACGGATATTGAGCTAGAGACAATTATTGAAGGTGATTCTAAATCTATGTTGATTGCGATGGCCTCTATTGCGGCCAAAGAATATCGCGACAATCTGATGAAAGAATATGACTTGCAATATCCTGGATACGGATGGGCAGAAAATGCGGGTTATCCCACGCCAAGACATCGTGCGGCCATAGAAGTTCTCGGCATCACTCCTCTTCATCGCAAAACTTTTAAAAGTGTGAGGCATGCAATTGGTGAAGCAATCAAAGAAGAAGGGGGATTTGAGAGAGATGATGGAGACGAACTACTATCATAGTTTAGGGACTCCCTGTCTCGTTTCATCTGTCGTCTTACGCTCCCGTGAATTAGGTCAAGTTGATGTAGCTTATTTGCAAAAAAAAGACACGAGCTGGCAGTTGCAGATTATCGAAGTAAAATCTAAAATTCATCCCTCACCAAAACAAATGAAACGGCTCCTGAAAGCACAAGACTTTTTAGCGCGCATTCTTGAAATGGAAACCCATCTTAAAGTTAATTTTTGCAAAAATGATCAGGATTCATTATTCTTTTAGTATGAAAAAATACTTTATTGCTCTAACTGTCACATTTACACTTCTTTTTTCTTCAAGCTCACAAGCTCAGCTTGATCCACGATTGAAAATGATGGCAACCATGGCCGGATACGGTGTAGTTGGCGGAGCTCTTTTAGGAACCGCGACACTTGCTTTTGGAGCAGGGGGAAGATCAATTGCAAAAGGTGCATCGTTAGGTC
>CAMLRB010000279.1 GCA_946482295.1 uncultured Bacteriovorax sp.
ATACGCCTTGGGAATATCTAAATCTGAATTGTCAGGGAAAAGTAATTTCCCACCGATCATATTCATAACCAAATCAGCAAAATACAATCCTAATCCCATACCACCCTCTCTATTTGTTTTAAATGGTTGAGTCAGATATTCGGGTTCGGATGAAAATCCAGTACCATTATCTGCTATTATTATAGCTGGTCCTTCGAAAGTGAGTGGATCAGTTCCGATGTATATAGCAGGCTTATATTCTCCATTCAGATTATTAACAAGATCTGATTGAGTTTTCGTCCAGTATATTGCATTATCTATTAAATTGGAAATAGCAGAAATCAGAAGATTTGTTGGTACTTTAAAATTGAAATCTTCGTTTTCGCCCGTCAGCAAAGGGGACGAAAAAATTATTTTGTGATAATTAAATCGATTCTCATTTCTCCGTTTAGCAATTTCTACCACCTTTTTTGCCGAAGACAACAAACTTTTGTTTTGTCTCAATATAGGAGATAAACTTTCCAATATCTGAATCAGGTTTCTTACTTTGTCTTTGACTTCATCAATATTTACATTAGCAGAATTTAAATCTGCATTAATAAATCTAATTTCTCTATCCACTTCGTGGAAAGCTACTCCTAAGTTTAAGCCTGTCATACCGGAATTCACCATAATATCCCGCATTTCAGTATAATCCTTATCAACGCGAATCAGTAATGGTTTCAATTCTTTTTCGAGGTCTTTATCTTTGATTTTATTTTCTAACTCTTTTATAGTTTCTCCAAAACCGACTTTTTTAACTGGACGTGTCTGCTCTAAAAATGCTTCAATTAAATCTTTGTCTTTTCCTGCTTCTCTCTCAAAAAAATTAAAGACTTCCTTTATTAACAAGTGGAATCTGTTGAACTCAGAGTTGTCTATAAATCCTTCACGATTCGTTTTTTCAATCAATCCATCATTGCTTGATTTTAAATCAAGTTCTACTGCTCCAATCGTAACCTTTTTCCCAAAATGGTCTCCTGCTCTCTGAATTTTATCCAAATCAAGTCCTAACCAATCATCGTATTGTTCACCATAATTGTAAACTCTAATATTATCCCGGAAAATTTTAACACCTGAATTATCTTTAATGAATTGTTTAACGGCATTGATCTGCCCACCAAAATTCATTTTCAATAGTACGGAACTTTGATTAAACACATAGAATTTCCCTTTGATTGTACCGATATCCGACAAATCTTTATTCCTCAGAAATCTATTGTGTTCATCTTCACTATCTAAATCCTTATATAGCTCACCGATATGAAAATTCACTGTATCTGTGTTACGGGAATTTCTCTTTGAAATATTTGTTTGGGAAGAAGGATTAAAAGAATATCTCCAAAGAAATTTCGCGAAATTTTCAGGAGTTTCATCGCTAACTTTGATTTTAAAGCTAAATTGATATAAACTGTCTTTTAGAATATCATTACTACTGGTAACTTCACTTATCCATTCTTGGTGAAAGTCATTCGCCTTAATCTTTATTTCAAAATTCGGATTAGGTGAAAATGGGTTTTTTATATTATCGATCTTTCTTACTAAATCCTTTAATGCCTTTTTGGTCCATTTTTTAGTAGTTAATTTATCTAAGATAATTCTAGTGCCTTTACCTTTTTCAAACAAGACATCTGTCACGGTTTCAACGCTAACTTCAAGATCCTGGATAAATTCCTTAGAAGCGATTAGTTCTACCCAATCAATGGTGAGACGATTCGAAAACATTTCTCCTTCAGCTTGGGTTTCCAATGTTATTCTTTTAGCCAACTTGTGTACAGCTAATCTTCCAACTCCCTTATTTCCAAAAGAAACTCTTTGAAATTTTTTACTTTCCTTTCTGTTTTTTCCTCTTTTAAAATCTGTACCAATGGTTAACCATACATCCTGTATGACTTTATTGGTCATACCATGACCATCATCCTCAATAATTATTTGCTGATTTGCCTGATTCAGATTAACAAAACTTACTGTTACTCTTTCTGCATCTGCATCGTACGCATTTTTTACAAGTTCAAAAATAGCAAGGCTATCACTACCTATCAATTCATCACCGAGCAGGCTTAAAATATGGCTTTTAGCCTTTATGTTATGTGTATTTACATTGCTCATAATAATTCTTTCATCTTTAACGCAATAGCATGAGCCATTAAAGGGGGAACTGCATTACCTATCTGTTTAAATGCTGCGGAACGGGAGCCTTCAAAGTAAAAGTCATCAGGGAAGGATTGCAGTCTTGCAGCTTCTCTCACGGATATTGAACGACATTGCTTTTCATCAGGATGTATGTAATAATGTCCATCTTTTGCAATATGCGCTACTACTGTATGTGCCACTCCAGTACCATCAACAACTTTAAAGCGATCCACAAACGATGACTCGTTTTTGTGTGTTTTGAGTTCCTGAGGTAAATCCGGATATTTTAATCTGATCTTTTCATCATTCCACTTTTGAATGGCCGTTTTGTATATAGCAAGATCTCTTTCATTATGTTTACGTGATATGTGTTGAGTTACAAAATCAATTCCATTGCGTAGTTCAAACATTTCTAAGTATTCATTCTTAGGTTCTTTATAATCTACAGAAGAATATCCTTCACCAGGATTTAGTTCAGGCAAATCATAAAAGGCTTCGTTAACAGTATATTTTTTTGTCGCTTTAATGATCTCAGGAAAACCAAAATCAAACTCTTTTTTCCAACCAATAATAATTATTCTTTTTCTTGCCTGGACAACTCCATAATCAGAAGCATCTAATGTCTCATGATATACCTCATAACCTAACTTTTTAAAGTAAGATTTCAAATTTTTGAAGTGCTGTCCTTTATTTGCGCTCAACAGGCCGGGAACGTTTTCGAAAACAAAAGCTTTAGGATTAAATTCTTTGAGAAAACGACCATATTGAATATATAGCTTATTCCTGGGATCATTTTCGATGTTTTCATGATGCCTTCCCAATAAAGAATATGCCTGACAAGGAGGCCCTCCAATTATCAGATCTATGTTCTTTTTCTTTCCATTAATATCTCTGAAAATTTGTTTTATCGAATGATCATTGATCTCAATGTTGATAACAGAATTTAATATCTCATGAGGAATATTTTGATAAAATTCATCCCTGCTAGTTTCACCTTTTATATAGTTATAATAAACATCCAATTTATTTTCTGCTTTCAGATAATGATAGGCAGCCCTTGTCTTAATTGTTAAACATGCTTCTTGATTCATTTCTATATGAGAAACGGGGGTGAAACCTGCATTAATAAATCCTTCGGACATTCCTGAAGCACCAGCAAATAAATCAACGAAATTTAAAATCTTCATTATCAACCTATTAAATAGGGGTTATTGCTTTTAATCAGAACCTTTTAAGTAAAGGTTTCATAAACTTTCAAAACTAGCTTTTTTTTCGTTCAATACAGAAAAATTCTTGGAAAGAAATTTGAGTTGTGTACTGATCAAGAAATAATTGGTAACCATGATTGTCTTTAAAATGGTAAGATCAAAATAATCAATAATAGACTTACTTAATCATCCAGAATTACTAAATTAAGTGAAACCAAATAGGATTCGAACCTCAAAACTCAATGAAACCAAATGCGTTTAAA
>CAMLRB010000280.1 GCA_946482295.1 uncultured Bacteriovorax sp.
TTACTTCTCTCCAGCATTGTTAAATCCGACTGCTGATAATTCTCATTTTGCAAATGTTTACATGGATGAAGAAGGTAGGCCTTCCAAAATTTTAGATGCCCTAAGTTATCCATCTATAAAAAATGGAGGTAGGGGACATAATTATGCAATTCAGCCTGCATTTGTAGATAGTGGTATGGGACTAGTTAGAGTTGACTGCTTTCAAGTGTTAAGTAAAGAAAAGTTTAAGAGAGTTCGTTACGCCAATTTTCCTTCTGGAAAGGAAATTATGTGGCACGAAGAGGAGGGAGGTTATGTAGGATGGGCATTAAATACACAAAAGGGGTTAATTTTAATCACAGAGCATGAAGGGCAAATCAAATTTTGTCGTCCAGGAAATAGTGTTATAGTTCCAGTTGGCACAGAGTTATTTAATTTATAAATATTTTGGTTCGTAAAGATTTAGCAAGTATAGATAGAAAAATTTCGAGGTGTAGAGGCGTATCTTGTGCAATTTTTATAATCTTTATCTGAAGTGATTATTCCATCAAAAGTTAAATTATGAATAGCAATATTGAAGATCATGGCATCAGAGGAGTCTAAACCAGTCTGTCCCATAATTTCATAAACGTCTTGCCAAGAAGCTTTTGCACCATTTGCTTGTCCAAAATATACACATCCTCCAAGAACGTTATTTTCAACTTCATTTTGCAAAATATTTCCCTGAGGGCCGATAGCCTGCTTTAGAAAATTATAGTGCTTTAAAGCCATTTCTTTCATCTTTTCATTTCTTGAAAATTTCGATTTCCACAATGAGTTAATAGCTGCGTTTGACTTAATTGTTTTGTTAATTACGGCATGCTCTACGAGTTCATATCTCATGACATGCATAACTTCTGATTTTACAGTTATGTTATAAGCTAAACCACATCCCATATTTTGAAGTTTAGTTTTAATTACATTTTCTAATGTCGCTGGTTTTGCAGCATTAATAAGAAAACAGCTGTCGCAGAAAAGTACTTTTCCTTTTAGAGGAAGAGGTGAGGTTTTATTTAAAGGGTTGATTAAAATTGAATGTGTACTCAAATTAATTCAGCAATAGCTCTTTTAAGATTTGCTTTTGAGCACTTTTTTAAGACTGTTGTGGATTCAGTTTTGGTAGATTGAAAACTTTTGGCAGCAGCAACAGCTTTTTGAATAAAAGACCTATCAGCTTTTACAAGCTTTGAATTGGCCACTTTCTTTTTAGTTGTTTGCTTAGTCATATAATCCTCTTTCACCTATTCGGCATATTGCTATTTTAGCTGAAATCGCAATTTGCCTCAAGTAGGTATACCTTAACATTTAATAAAATTCAATCAGTTATGAATAGAATATATTGCTTTTAAAAGTGAGGAAATCAAGAAGTTAGAATAAATAACCGATTTTCTCATTTGAAAAGCCCAATAGTAAGCTCCTATGTTTTTTATTTTTTCATATAATCTTAAGACTTCTTCCTGTGATTGTAGGTCAAAAGTTGAAATCTTTCTTTTAAATATTTTGAGAATTTTTGATTTATCCTCTACAAGTTCATTTCGGTAATTTTTTAGCAATTACTGATCTATTGATTATTTTATATTGGGTCTTTTAAAAGTCTTGCGCTGACGTTCGACTTTTTTCCAAATAACACAATCCTCTACGTGATCATTAATAAGTCCCATCGCCTGCATAAAAGCATATACCGTTGTTGGCCCTACAAATTTCCATCCCATCTTTTTTAGTGTCTTCGAAAGAATGATAGATGTTTCAGATGTTGATGCAGTTTGAGGTTTCACAGTCCTTATTTTATCAGGCTCAAAGCTCCAAAGAAAGGCTGCAAGTGAGCCATGAATTTTAACAACCTCCAGAGTGCATTTTGCATTATTGATAACAGCTTCGATTTTTCCTTTGTGTCGAACAATGCTCTCATCTTTTAAAAGTCTATTCACATCCTTTTGAGTAAAACGTGCAATTTTGTTATAATCAAAATTATGGAACGCTTTTCGAAAGGCTTCACGTTTAGCTAAGATTGTTCTCCAACTAAGTCCAGATTGAAATCCTTCGAGACATAGTTTTTCAAAAAGTCTAAAGTCATCATCAACTGGAAATCCCCATTCCTCATCATGATATTTCAAAAAATCAGGGGCGGCTTCACACCATTTGCAACGCTTTTTATTATCTGAACTTACTATTGTCTTCATCACTATTTTACCTATTATGAAAGAAACTCTAAACGCTGATCCCATTTTGCCAAACCAATCTCAAGAATTTCTGGCTCAACAATTTTTTCGATGACAAAGGGATCTACATCTATTCTTTTTTGTAGATCTGATAAAGTGATGTTATGTGCGATCACAGCTCCACCAAGACCAGGTTTAATACTCCCTACAACAAGAAAAATACCATCACTGAATCCTTGCTGAACCCAATCCATATGGGCCTTCATAAATTCCTGGGCCTTCTCTTTGTGTTTAGAAAATTTCAAAAGAATGATGAACATGATTTCTCCTATTGAACATATGAAGTAAGCCACTCTTCCATTTGGCGTACTTCTTTTTTAACAAATTTTTCATCGTGAAAAGCATTTGCAAGTGTTGCGACTCCTTGACTGCGAGCTAGTAAATGCATGGCAAGTTCATCTGCATCTTTCTTTCGTCCAAGAGCTACAAATTGTTTAGACAGCCAATTCTTAAACAAGTTCATTATTTTATTGGCATCAACTTTTGCTTCGTGATTTAGCTTTGAAAGTTCTGTACAAAGAGTGCCAACAGGACAGCCATAGAGTTTAATTTTTGCCTGATTCATAATTAAAATATTGATGAAGCTTCGAATGCGCTCAGCTGGACTTTTCCCTGTATTTTCCCATTGGTCTAGCATCTCTTGAGTTCTCTTCAAGCGAAGTTCAATAACAGAATCTAAAATTTCATCTTTTGATTTGAAATGATGATAAAAATTTCCGCGAGAAATTTTCACTTCTATTGCAATATCTGCAAATGAGGTATGCTCAAAACCTCTTTGATAAAAAAGACGATCAGCAGCTTCTATAATATGTTCTCGAGTAGTTTTTTCTTGTGCCAAGTAAACCTCCTAACTGTAAAAGGGATAATCTATATATCCTTTTTCATCACCACCGTAAAAAGTAGAATGATCCACTTCGTTTAGTGGTAAACCTTCGCGAAATCGTCTCACGAGATCTGGGTTTGCTAAAAACGGCACACCAAAAGCGACTAAATCTGCATCACCATTTTGAATAGCTTTATTGGCGCGGACAAAATCATAACCATTATTGGCAATATAGGTCCCTGAAAATTTAGAACGAAGGATACGGTAGTCAACAGTACTCTGTTGAGTCATCATATCGCCTTCAAGTACATGCACGTAAGCAAGATGGCGAGAGCTTAGTTGTTCAAAAAAATATTCGAAGTGTTTCTGTGGATTTGAATCAGACATTGAGTTAAAACGATTCTCTGGAGTGAGTCTTACACCAACTTTATTAGAAGGCCAAACAGAAGTAACTGCATCTAAAATCTCATTGAGAAACCGCATTCTATTTTCAACTGAGCCGCCGTATTTATCAACTCGATGATTACTTC
>CAMLRB010000281.1 GCA_946482295.1 uncultured Bacteriovorax sp.
CGACTGCTATCAAAAGTTCAGTGAGAGAAAAACCTTTAGTGAGATTGTGTTTCATGATCAGCTCTTGAATATCTATTAATAATCAAGGCTAGCATGAATCCTCATTGAACCGAGTGGCCCATTGAAATTCGGGACAAAATATTATTGAACTGAATATCTATGGACAACGATTTGAAGTGGCCTGATGAAAACAGCCGCTTCCAACATCTACCCACGATGCACCTGATGGTCTGGGCCCACAAATCCAATTGGTCAGAGTGTTTGAATTTTTATCGCAGAATTTACCGCTTGCTGCTTGAGTCGTCCCTTCTTCTAATTCAAGAGAAAGGGCAACTTCAGTTAAAGCATCCTGAGGATTGAGTCTAAAATAAATGGTGTAAAACTGTGCAGGATAACTATCAACGAAAGTCTCTTTTAAATTATAGCTTTCGCCATTGTAAATCCAATCATCGCTCGTCGAATTCAATGTCATGATTCGATAATTGTCTGGATTTTGACAATCAACACTGTCTAAACTAGTTTTCGTCTTTCGAAAATTAGCGCATCCATAAACTCGAGTACGCCCGTGGACGTTATTCAATTTTATTCTTGGCGATGAACCTTTGTGAACGATTATAGAATAATCTTTCATTTTTTCGGCAGGAACCAAAACATCATTCACCGAAAATGTTAGTGGTGATGTAAATCCCTTAACTGGATAAAAAACATCACCATCAACGATATGACCTACTTCAAAATTTTCAAGTCGCACGGACCATTGGGTGTTTTTGGATTCAAACACATGACCTATAAACCATCCAGTAAGATTACTATCTATATAATTTGGCTGATCGTTTAAGTAACTTTTATAAATGATTCTACCAGCTGAATCGAAAATTTTATAAAGGATGTATTGATGAGAAGTTACTTCAAGTTCCACAGAATACCACTTGTGATCTTCAAAGACTGAATCCGAACAAGTCTCTGGAAAAATCTTATTCCCAAATTCTGCTTTTTTTTCATTCAAAGCAGTTTTGTAAAAGCTTTCAATTTGGGCCATTCTTTCTACACAGGCCTTATTGTTTTTATTATAAAAGTATCCATAACCGATTGCCCCAATAATCATTCCTCTGCCATCAACACCAGCTTTATCACCGTATTCTTCAACGCGCATTCTTTTTCCGCGTAACCCAAAAGCAAAATGTCCGTCAGGATTTTTTGCAAAATATCCATTTGAGTAAAAACGAAATTTCATATAATGAAGAAAAGATTTTTGAGAATTTGGAATGTCTCCATAGGCCGAAGCTCCTCCGGAGCCTTCATCAGCATTCGTTCGGCAGACGCCACTAGGATATTTACATACTCTCAAGCCACTGGATGAGTTTGAAAATTCAATTGTGTGATCACCTACTGTTGAAATTAAATTTTGAGAATTTCCAGAATGTGATCCAATCGAATTAAGTCCAGATTTTATCGTTGAAGATTCTGTCCCCTTCTTAGTCGAAACGGAAGAGGTGTTCTTTGAGGCCCTCTCACCTACACAACTATTTAGTAACAAAAAAGTTACTAAAAATACCAACAACTTATTCATAGTTCACACCTCAAAACAGCTATCGGCATTTAGTTCGAATTCTAAACAAACCAAAACACTCGGGCTTAATATCATTGATTGCATAAATAATAATACTAAGATTAACTAAATAATCTATATGTAACAAATGACTTATTTCCGTGGTGACCTATGATGAAGTTTACATTGCAATTCTCATTAATCTTCTCGGCGTTGACTTCGACATCACTTTCGACAGAATCTAAAAAATCATTACTCGTTGGATTCGGAATGCATAAACCCCCTTATGTTTTTGAAAAAGAAGACACTGGGTTTGAGGTGGAAATTTTTCGGGAAGCTGCTCGTGCCGCTGGTTATGAAGTCAAAACCTTTTATGGACCAATGGAGCGAATTAAAGCAATGCTGATTAAGGGGCAGCTTGATGCCATCACAAACACAAATTCAAACGAGACACTCAACGTTTATAATTCTGTCCCTTTTATTGAGTATCATAATTATGCCATCGCACTTAAGAGTAGAAATCTAGAAATCAAGACAATTGCTGATTTAAAAAAATTTTCGATTTCTAGCTTTCAAAGAGCTCGAATTTTACTGGGGAATGAATTTGCAAAAATGGCAGATGCAAATCCTAATTATCATGAATTTGCTGATCAAAAGCTTAGAAATATACAACTCTATAAAAAGCGCGTTGATGTCGTCATTGCTGATAAAAGAATCTTTGAATACTTTAATACTCAGTTGGACAAATCAATGGATCAACATCAAGAAATTACTTATTTTAATCTCTTTAAACCATATAACTATCAAGCGGCTTTTCGCACTGAAGAAGTCATGAGAAATTTTAATGCTGGCCTTGCGGAGATAAAAAAGAATGGAACTTATCGCAAAATCGAAAACAAGTATAAGTTCCATAATTCGGTGAAATAGCTAGAAATCTTTAAAGGTCTTGAATTTTACTCTCTTCAACTTTCAATATGTAATCCATTTGATGTTCAACTAAATCTTTTCTCGCTTCTAAATAACCTTCTGTTGCTTCATTAAGTGATAATGCTTCTTCTTTTAGACCTAATTTAAACTCAGAAAATGTTTTGTCCATAATCTCTTTTGAAAGTGCGACCTTTTCTTTTGAAATTTCAATCATACTTTTTAGGTTGTTCAAACTGATCTCAATTTTTCCCCGATTTCTCTCTTGATCTAATAATTGATTTTTCTTTTGCAAGAGCGCGGCCTGATATTGAGTTTTTTTGGTTTGCTCTTCAATAGACTCAACTTGACCTTCACTTAATATGGGTAGTGTCAGTCGAAGACCTATAACTTGTTTATCATCACCCTCTTCAAGAAATTCTCCATTAACATGATCGGTAAAAGAACGTTCAGCATACACATTCACCCGAGGCATACGCCATAGCTTGCTTTGTTTTCTTTCAGCATTTGATTGTTCTTCAACTGCTTCAACGATGGCCAGGTCAAGATATTTTACAGGAGGAGTATAATTAAATTTCGAAATATCAAAGTTGCCTTTTATTTCGATTTTTTCATTTTGATCTATTGCCAGGAGTTTTCGCAAATCGTTGAGAATAATTTTCAGTTCATTTTCTTCTCTTATTTTTTGTTCTTTAAGACCTAGCTCTATTTTCTTAAAAATAAGCTCTTCTGAACGAGGGCTTAACCCACTTGCCACTTTCTTTAATATGAGTGTGCGATTATTTCTATTAACTGATTCGTGCTCTGATAAAATCTTTATATTTTCCTGCAAACGAAGAGCTTCAAAATACATTTTTTTGGCCTCGAAAACTTGTTCATTGTAAGATTTTTTAAATTCAAGTTTGCTAGTTTCGTAAGCAAGAGTATTTATCTTTATTTGTTCAGCATCTCTAAAACCATTGAAGACATTCAAACTGGCGATGGCACCGGCCGTTGGTTCTTTCCCTACTTTGTTAAGTCGAGAATCTTCTCCCTGAGCATAGAGCGAAACTTCCGGAATAAAAGTATTTATGAGAGAACTGTTTTGTATCTTAGCAGCGTTGACATT
>CAMLRB010000282.1 GCA_946482295.1 uncultured Bacteriovorax sp.
AAGAAGTTGATTTTGAATTAACTTCTGAAAAAAGGAAATAAGGGACTCATTTGCTCCGTTATTGATCGTTTCTATAATTTATAAAATTAAGAATTGTTTAAAAAATCCGAAAACATCCTAAGAGAAATGTTCATAGGATGAAGATTGTGAAAATAAATAAATCGATGGTATTAATACTCGCATTGGCCTTAAGTAGCTGTGGCCCGCAAGTGAATACAAAACGCAAAACAAATTCTTTATCTTCTCAATTATCACTAAATCAATCAGCGAATGATATATCGGCTACAAGAATGCTTCCACTCGCAGTGGGGACTGTTCCTACCGCCATTTCAAGTCCATCAACTTCGGTCGATAATATTGCAACACTCACGGCTGATCAAAAGAAGCTACTCTATTCAAACTGGTCAAATCGCAAATCAGGAATGACCTTAATTTTAAGTGGATTAGATCGCGATTCTGGAACAGGGAGTATTTATTTCAGCTTGATTAACAGTGCTTCTGTTAAGGCCTGTGCGGCCAATGCGGCCATTGCTATTGATAAGCGAACGACAGCTTCCCAAATTTACGGAAATATCACGATCAATGGCGGACAATCTTATTATTGGTCGGGAAGTAATCTTGCATTGAAAAGTGATTCAGACTGCAATGTATTCACAGGGCGTTTTGCTTTCATCGCGAGTACTTCAGGGTTTTACGTTGAAGATCCTAATACAAGTCTAGTCAATCAAACTCCATTATATGAATCGAGTTCTTCAGTTGATCAACTTGGTTCCTATTTTTATAAATGGTATAACTCATCAAGCTTGATTGTAGATTTGAGTGGTCTCTCTCAAATTGGGGCCGCAACACATAATTTCGTTGGAAGTGATGGATCTCAATGTCAAAACATTCTGGCCATTGGCGGACGTGAAGGATTAGTAACCATTAATATCGTATCGGGGGCAGATCTTAAAGGAAATGTCACAAAGGCCTGCAGTGTTCGTGATGGAGCGTACAGAGTTCAAAGACTCTCTGCTGGCTCAATTTCGATTCAGGGGATGAATGGACCTGCATTGACCATTCTGCCAGAAGTTATGCTGTTAACGAATACCACACCGACTTATACTCCTCCAACAGGTACTCCACCAACAAGTACTCCTCAAACGGATACACCTGTCGCAGTTACTTGGACAACTCAAGAGGAAGCTGTTTGGAAATCCATTCAAGCGAAATTTGCTTTCGATGCAGTCATGGATCAAGCGAATTCTTATCTTGATAATGAAAGAAATAAGGCCATTGCAGCTTTGAATACTGCACTTGGCTCACAGGCTTCAGTTGCTCCAGCAACGGCAACATCTAGTCTAAAGGCATTATTTGCCAATCATGCTGCGACTGTAGCTTCTATGAACACCTGGAAAAATGTGACAATGGGAGGAAATTGGTCAAGCACAGATCCTGCCCATGTATCACTTCAAGCGGCCATAGATGCAGCCTATAAAGAAGCTTACAATGCAGTAAAGGCATTGCCAGGTGGAGTGAGCGGAGGATCACCTGTGACATGGTCTTCTTCAGAAGAATTGGCCTGGAAAAGTATTCGAGCACGGATCGTCTATGATGATACGATGGCCAGAGCGAGTGCCTATGTTTCTTCAGAAAGAAATAGAGCAAATGCAGCTTACAATGCAGTCTTAAGTTCTCCTACTACAGTTTCTCCATCGACTGCTACGATGGCCCTAAAAAATGCGATTGCAAAAAATGCAGCGGCCGTTGCCGCCATGGATACATGGAAGAATGTCACTAAAGGTGGAAATTGGTCTAGTACAGAAAAGGCCCACCAAGACCTTCAAGCCGCGATCAATTTATCATACAATGAAGCCGTAGCTTTGGCGAAGCCGCGCTAAAATTCACAAAAATTTTCTAAGGAATGGTTATGAATATTTTTAAAAGGTTTTTTACTCTTTTATGTCTAGGTGCTTGTTTGGGTTTAGTTGGTTGTGCTGAAATGGGACTGAGCCCGCACAAACCTAATTCGAAATCAACACGCGAGATCTCAAAAACAAGTGGTCTGTATCAAATCATTTCAGTAAGAGGTGCATCTTCTGAAATGACGAATATTTTAGACAATGATCTTATGAGTTGTGGATCAACGACGTTTCACATGCCAAGAGGTAATACTGTAGGCACATTTATTAAGGAAGTTTTTGAGCAAGAATTGTTAGTTGCCCAAAAATTATCGGTGAAAGGAACACCCATATACGTGGTGATCAAGTCACTGGAGTTAGAGACGATTTCCAGAGATAGTGGGGTATGGACTGTTGAAGTTAGTTACACAGTTAATGATAAAGAAACTAATGTCAAAACCATTGTTGAATTTGAATCGAAGGTCAGTATGCTTACCTCATGCACGCATACGGCTACAGTCTTTGAAGATGCATTGGCAGATAACTTAGTAGAGTTCTTCAAAAAAATCAGATGAGTTAGAACTCGGCTTGGAACCTTTTGATGAATCTGCTATCATCATTTAATGCGCTCACTATTTAAAAAGTTTTTCAATTCCTTTCAGGTTTTTAGAAAGCAATCTAAAAAGGAAGTAGAACTTACAAATCGGCTTGAAGCTATTATTCACAATGCGCCTGTTTATCTCACTATCTTTGATCAAAATGGTGTCTATACCTATGCTGACGGAAAAATTCTAAGAGCGAGAGGTTTGAAAACTGGGGAACTAGTAGGGCAATCTATCTTTGAACGTTACAAAGACTATCCAGAAGTTTTAGAAAAAATCAGCAGTGCTTTAAAGGGAACTCCTGTTGAAACAGAATTGAACATCGGTGAGGATTGGTATCATTACAGCTCACGGCCAGTTTTTGATAAAGAAGGAAAAGTCATAAGTGTTATGGCCATCGCTTTTGATATATCGGAAAGGAGACACGCCGAGATCCAAACAGCAGAGACCAATAGGCGATTGGAAACTGTTTTGAACAATGCTCCTCTCATTTTATGGGGAACAGATGTTAATGGTGTCGTCACCTTCTCTGAAGGGAAAGGTCTGTATGCCATTGGAGCTAAGCCTGGTCAACTTGTCGGTGAATCTGTTTTTGAAATTTATAAATACAGGCCGGATAGTTTAGATTGTCTCGAGCGTGCCCTCGCGGGTGAGACTGTTAATAGAGTTGTGCAAAATGGAGAGACTATCTTTGATACGATATATGCACCAATTAGAAATGCTCAGGGAGAAGTAAACGGTATTGTAGGTCTCTCAGTAGACATTACAGCACGAAAAAAAGTTGAAGCGGAAAAAGCTGAAGCTCTACTTGCAGAAGCTGCGGCCAAAGAAGCTTCCCAAATAAAATCCAATTTCCTAGCGACGATGAGTCACGAAATCCGTACACCCATCAATGGTGTAATAGGTATGACAACATTGCTTTTAGAAACCAATTTAAATGAAGAACAAAAAAAATATGCAGAAGCAGTTAGAGTATCTGCTAATTCATTGCTGTTTTTGATTAATGACATTCTTGATCTCTCAAAAGTCGAGGCGGGCCTGCTGAAGATGGAGAAACTT
>CAMLRB010000283.1 GCA_946482295.1 uncultured Bacteriovorax sp.
AACTTTTTCGAAAATTCTTGGAACAGCAATGAGGATACTAGGTTGAGCAAGTTGCAGATTATCGACAACTTTATCAAGCGATTCTGCATATACAGTTTCGAATTCAAAAATTAGATTAAGTAACGAATCACATCTTCCCAAAACGTGAGAGAGTGGAAGAAAGGTGAGGGAGCGGTCTGAAGGAAGAATATTATTTTTAAGGGAACTGTAAACGTTGTTCAACATCACCATGAATGCTTTTTGAGAGATAACTGCTCCCTTCGGATCACCAGTTGTTCCTGAGGTGTAGATGATTGATGCGACTTCATTCTCATCAGAGTTTTCAATATAGTCATTAAAAAGCGATGGTGATTTTGCCGCTTCAGCAAAACCATCATCAAGTAACTGCTGATAAGGAATAAACTTGATTCCTTCTTTAAGGGCCCGAGCACTAGTCTCAGAAATCTCCTTAAGAGCAATAATAGTCTTAAGTGTTTGTAAGTCATTTTGTATTTCAAGAATTTTCTGAAATTGGCTCTCGTTCTCAACGATAATAATTTTCGATTCGCTGTGATTTAGAATGTAGAGAACTTCATGGGCCATGTAAGTGGGATAAATGGGTGTCACAACTGCACGTGTGCAGAGAATGGCCAAGTCAAAAAAATGCCATTCTTTAGATGTTTGCGCCAGGATAGATACTTTCTCTTGAACTTGAAGTTCAGCCTTCAACAGTCCATAAAAAAGAGTCTTAACTTTGAGGAGATATTCTTCGTTGTTTAAAAAGTTTAATTGACCATTATCAATCCAGCCAATGGCCTTACGATGAGGATTCTTCGTTGTTTTTTTATAGAAATGCTTGGAAAGAGTTGCTTCCGTTTTCATTTTTTTAGAGTCCTTAATCAGGTGATGACTTAATTTCGGTATCTTAATTAAAAAACTTTTGAGTAATCTGTGCAAGCTCTATTACCGGAGTAAATTATGCCAGATAAAAGTATCCTGATACTCAGTCGTTGTCTCAAAGTCCAGCAGGACAGTTGCATTTTTCATTTCAAGGGCTTTTACCGAGGGGATAAAATAGATTTCGTACGCCTGGTCACATCCAGTGGACACCTCTTTCAAAAAGGAGAGGATTACCTTCTTTGGGTCTCGTTCCTAAACATTGATAGTCAGGTTTTAAGTGTAAAATTAATTAAACATAAAAAAATAAGGTGACTTCAAAATACCGTGATAAAATCAAGAAATGAGCGAAACAAACGAAAAAAACGATCCTATTCTTGATCTTGTAATGAACGAAAGAAAGTTTTTACATGATATTTCAAATCACATTGTCGTGGCACACGGGATGGCAACATTCGTTCATAGAACACTTAAAGAAAATCCAGCCGTGGATGCGCGTGAAATTGAACGTTTGGAGAAAACAATTGAAGCGTTAAATAAGATGACTGCACAGCTTAAAGAGCGCAGGGCCGTGCTGCACTCCATGTCCTAGGTGCGAATTACTATTTAACTTTCACAGTAACAATATCCCCAATCATCATCTTGCTAATTTCAAAGACAGGTGTTTCTTCTGCCTCTTCAAATTTGTTCACAACGGCAATGGCAGAAGAATCTTCAGCGTGAAGAACTTTAACTTCACCAATTTTTATTCGATGATTGTATCTTTTTTTGCTTTCATATGGATCGAGAACTGAAACGACTCTATAGACATCCAAGAGACTGCCTTTTTTGAGGCCTTGGTTTGTACCCATATCAACATAGAAGTTTTTACGGATAATTTCACCTTTGTTCCCCATTGGCAGGTCCTGAGCAATACTGTAAATGACATAGTCTTTCGCAATGGCCATTGAAGCAGTAAAGGCCAATGTAACAATAAATAGAACTGGTAGTTCGAAGAATTTTTTCATTGAAGTCTCGTCGTTATTCAAAGTGCAGTCTTTGAATCTTGACTAGCTCTTCGTCAGACGAAGCAGAGGTTCTTAGAAGTGGAGACGGGAGACTAGTGCAGGGGAAATTATTTCCCCTGAAACTATTTTACTCGGAGATATTTTGGATAGCTCCAAACCAAATCTGATGGGCGATAGTTTTTCACGTAGTCGTGATAAAGGATAAAGTTCCTTGAATAATACTGCATAATCCATGGAAGATCATCATTGGCGAGCTTTTCCATTTTACGTGTAAGGGCCAACTTCTCTTCGCCATCTTGAAGTTTACTAATTTTAGCGTACATCGCATCTAATTCAGGTTTTGAGTAAAAAGATGCGTTTGGTCCTGGCGGATGATTATCAGAAATGAGCAATTGAAAAATGTTTTCAGCATCTGGGTAATCGAGAGTCCATCCATCCTGAAAAAATTGTAGATGTCCAGTTCGAGATTTTTCAAGGAACTGTTTGAAGTTATTTTTTACTATTTTTAGTTTAATTCCAATGAGTGCCAATTGCTGCTTAAAGTAATCAGCTTGCTGATGGCTCATTTTAGATTCAGCTCTTGTATCGAGAACGATTTCAGGAAGGTTTTTTCCATTTGGGTACCCCGCCTTCGCAAGAAAATCACGCGCTTTAGCGAGATCGTAGTGGTAAGGGAGAGTCGCAGAAGGATCATAACCCAAAACCCCTGGAGGAAGAATTGAGTTTGCACGCTGGCCAGTATTCGCCGTGAATAACTGAATGTATTTATCCATGTCTATAGCATGGGCAATCGCTTTTCTTAAATTCAAATTTTTTCCCACAAGCGGATCGCGCATGTTGAATGCCAACCACCAGTAAGTGAGAGTAGGAACGGTCTGCAAACGAATATTTTTTTCTTTGATGTCTTCTTTTAGGTTTCCAACGTCATCAAAAACCTGGGTATAAAATTCTTGAGGAAGGATGATGAAATCTAATTTGTTTTTCGTAAATAAATCCCAACGGGCATTATTGTCTTCAACAATTTTAAAATGTATCCCATCAACGAAGGGGATTTTTTCTCCACTATCTTTCAAAAGACCGCGGCTATTGGCGAAACGATCTCCTTGGGAGGGATAATAACTTTCGTGATAGTTAGGATTTTTTGTTAGATAGATATCTTTAGCCGTTTCCATTTTTGTTAAATAAAAAGGTCCAGTTCCAATGGGGTTATGGCTAAGATCATTTTTATCATGTTCAACAACTTCAAGTGGAACAGGAGAGAGGAAGCTCATCGCTAACTTGTAGATGAATTGAGGAGAAGGAACTGTCAGGTCAATGATGAGTGTGTGATCATCAGGCGCACTTACCCCTTTAATGTTTGTCTTTTTAAATTTCTGAAAATCGTTTCCAACAATTTTTTTAAAATCATTAACACCTTCAATAGCACCATCAACAACCCACCAACCAGTAGAGTTGAGCGGAGTATATGAAAGACGTTTGATTTGCGTGATGAAGTCTTCAGCTTTAACCATTCGAGGTTTGCCGCCGAAAGCAGGGTGATCATGGTAACGAATATTCTTTTTAATTTTGATTAC
>CAMLRB010000284.1 GCA_946482295.1 uncultured Bacteriovorax sp.
AATAAACGTAGTTTAATTATTGGGAGGTAAAAAACGGTTTTCCGTAAAATGGGAAGGATTTAGTGTTAATTAAATTCAATGCTACCATCCATTTTCACAACAAAATCAGCATCCTCCACAAGAAATTCATATTTGGCATAGGAAAAACGAAGAGTAGGCTTTGGAGAGTTAAAATCAATTTCAGATTCAGAATAAGTTTCTTCTATCTTATTTCTTGCCTCTAAGTGATGCTTGAAATTTAACCTGCCATCTTTTTCAAAGTTTGTAAAAACGTATAAGCGATTGGAAATATCATTTTTGTTAACACCGCTTATATCTTCATCTTTTTCTTTCAGGAAGATTATTTTTTTTCCTGCTCTGAGTATATAATGGAGATTAAATTGTAGTTGGTTATTGCCTTTTGGAAGTACAAAGGATGGCTCGAATAAATCATAAATGTTCCTTGTGCCTGATGTTGCAGCTATTTTCGCGGTATCAAGCAAGTTCCTGAATTTGTAGGCCTTTTTATCGCCATCCTTATAAATTGCAAAAAAGCTATTGGTGGCATTTCCTGCGTAGTAATACTGCTTATATTCTTTGGTAGATAAATTTGTTTGTCTTTTAATGGGGAGAGGATCAGAAATGTTGGCCCATACTCGTATATGCCTTATTTTGTTGACTTTATTTCCATGCTTGTCCAGCATAAATATGCCATTTTCAAAAGCCTCCTTTAGTGATGATGATTGAAGAACTTGCTTTTTAATCTGAGTCTTTAATCCCTCATCAACTATTTGTTTTTCGATATCTTCCAGATTTTTGAAGCCATTTGAATTTGCATCTTTTTTGTAAATGAAAGGAACCCTTATAACATATTTTAGTTTTTCTTCCTGAATGAATTTTCCCTCTTCGTCTTTTAGCAAGTGCCCTTTCTCACCCCTTTGAGCAGGCTTTATCGCTCCGTAAAAAGTCTCCTGATGTAATTGCCCTCGAATACTATCTCCGGTTGCCCATTTGTTGATTTTCTTTCCATCCCTATTCTCAATAAAAACTTCTTTGCCTCGCTTGCGTACTTTTCTTTTAGCTGGAGTAAGTTCCTGGTTGTTAGTAATATTGTTTATCAGTACGCTATCATCGATGCCCCAAACGAATTCTCTTTTAAATCCTGTAAATGGCAAAGGGGCTGTAAATGTGCTCTTATTCTCTTTTGCCTCATAATATTTTTCTAGAATATCATCCCTTTTTGCTGCGGTGGGGATGAGCGTTAAGACAGCCGCATCTTTGGCGTGGTGACTGTGCTTGTTTCTGTCTTTTTTTTCATTAGAAACTTGCAGTTGGTATATCTTTCTAAATTCCGCAGTGATACTTCCTTTTTGAACATCGACTTTTTCAAAGTATGTTTTTAAATAATGAAATGCGTATTTAGAGATCAGTTGCGTGTCAACCTTTTGGCTGTTTTTAAACCCACTTGTGATTTCAGTTATGGTGAAGCGGTTTAGTTTGTTTTGCCAGTAATCCAGTTCCATCAACCATAAATGCTTTTGACGAATCGCGTCATCCTTCCAGCTTTTGTCACTTGATTTTTTAGATTTTGTCTTCCAAAAATCAATTTGCTGTTTAATTCGTTCTATTTTTTCTTCCCACGCTTTCAATCTGGGTTTGATAGCAGTACACACCCCGATGCTGCCTCCAAAATTGAAATCCTCGTTGTAATTGGCGAGCTGCGTTGGAATTTGATATTTCTTTATCGTTCTATTATAGTCGTGATAGCAGACAGTAAGGTTGGCCAGTGAGTTATCAAATGATTTACTTCTTGGTACTGTATGTTCAAAATCAATTATGTTTTCCTTGAACAAGTCGGTTAACCTAATTAATTTTCCGGTATAGATGCATTGATAGCCCTGTTCTTTCCATAAACGGTATTTGTCAATTAGTTTTTTTCCATGACCATTCCAACGGACCGTTTCGTCTTTTTCAGATGCCTTTTTCTTTTTTCCTTTTTGCTCATCATCACTATCTGCAATAGAAGGTAGTGTTTGTTCTGTATTTTGTTCGTAGAAAAGCCTTAATTTATCAATATCATCGCTGCTTTCCGCATTAGCATTGATGCTTTTCTCTTCATTAATAAGTTGCTGAATCGCTTCCGTAAACTCGATGTTTTCGGCTTCACGCTGACGCTGCCATGTTTCAATGGCCCAACGTTTATTTGCATCGTTTAAATCACGGGCAACCTCTACCACGACTCTGGTTTCGTTATCAATATGATTGCTTACAATCATAAAGTTGATAAGTTTACGCAATTCATGTAAAGCTCGCATTGCCATTGGGTTCTTGAATGCTCCTGTTTGGGGACTTCCTAACTTTATTATACCATCAGTTTCTTTAGTGGGAGGATAAATATTGATTTCAGAAGGGTGGTAAATCTTTGATAATTTAGCTTGATCCAAATGTTCGAAATTGTCAAGCAGGAACTGTTTGAGTGTGTCGATCAGTTTTGGGACTTTAAAATAGCCGGATTCGGTTTTGTAGTATTTTTTCTCATTAGATTCAATAGTGACAAATCGGTCTTCATTTCCAATGTCTCTTACAATACCCTGCTTTGTGAAATAAGCCTGATAGCAATCTTTAATAGTGTCGAAGAAAACTTTCTTTTCATCATTAGAAAAATCATCCCATTTGCTTTTTCCAAACTGCTCATCTATAGCTTTTTGAATATCTATTATGTCGCTTTCTGTAAGTTTATAATCATTATCCTTAAATCCGAATTTTTCGATTCCCTCTAAGTTTTTGTGCTTAGATATCAGATTGTTTATAGTTGTTACAATGGCTTTTTGTTGACGGTTGTCTTCAATTACATGGCTTATGCCTTCAAGTATCAGGTTTTCATTGTCTTTCCAAAGCTCCTGACCTAATATGTCCGGTAGCTTCGCCAATAAAACGGCTTCAGTGTAAATAAGCCCTTTCTGTAGAAAGATGTTTATTTTATTAATTGCATTTATGCTTAACATTCCATAGCCCACTGGTGTAGCATTCCAGGCGGCAACGAATTGTTTTACTTTTTCAGGAAGTAATTTTAATTTTTCTTCTGCAAATTCAGATACGTATTCCTGATCTTCAAAATGAAATAAAACGTGCCATATATCTTCAATGTCATAATGCTCTTTTTGTGAGTTTGGTGCCTTGTTTTTCTTGATTTGAATATTTAAAAAGTTGTCACCAAAAATATCTTTAAAGCGAGCGGATACCGGACAGGCTGACACTGTTGTTTTTTCCTTATAGTTCAGTTCCAGGTTTTTCCCTTTCTTACCAAGGAGGGAGTTTATCTCATAAAAGGGGAAGTAAGGCTTGGATTTCCTGAAAAACAACTCTTGGTAAATTTCTTTTTTTAGTTGAAGTGGCAATGGCTGCCACACTCCGTTTTCCTTGTATTTGATATTATTAAGGAAAGACCATGCACGGAATGTTTCAAACGCCGGAT
>CAMLRB010000285.1 GCA_946482295.1 uncultured Bacteriovorax sp.
GGACTGGGTAGTTCTTCGTCACTCATCTATAACATCGCTCAATGGGCCTACGTATCGCCGTTTGAACTTCTTTTTAAAACTCACGGAGGTTCTGGATACGACATCGCTTGTGCTCAATCTGACGGGCCAATTGGCTATCGTAAAATCTCGAGCGGACCTAACTGGTCTCCCGTTTATTTCCACCCAAGCTTTAAAGACAATCTCTTTTTCGTTTATCTTGGAAATAAGAAAAATTCTCGTGAGGCGATTAAAGATTATTCTAAAAAACGTCCTTTCGATTCAGGCCTCATCGCTAAAATTTCAGAACTGACTCAAGAATTTTTAGTGGCCTCTACACTAAAACAATTTCAGACATTAATGGTCACTCATGAAGAAATTGTTTCTTCAACACTCAATCTTCCAAAAGTAAAAGATTCACTTTTTCCAGATTTCACAGGTGCTATTAAATCACTAGGGGCATGGGGAGGCGATTTCGTTCTCGTAGCAACTGAGCATGATCTTGAATACGTGAGAAACTACTTCTCTCAAAAAGGATTGAGCACAATTTATCGCTACAGCGATCTTATTTCAGATCCTATTGAAGCACAGTCGAAAGACTCCGTAAAAATGGGCTTTTCAAACCATTTGCTACACTAGGAAAAACCTTTGCAATTAGAATCTAAATACACAGTCTCATGGTCTGCTCCTTCCAATATCGCCTTAGTGAAATACTGGGGAAAAAGACCCGTGCAATTGCCTTCCAATCCTTCAGTGAGTTTCACGTTAACAAAGTCACTCACTAATTTCCATGTATCGGCGATTGCGAACCTAACAACTCATCTTGAAGTCGCTTTTATTTTTGAAGGAACAACTAACCAGAAGTTTCAAGAAAAGATCGTTAAGTTTTTGCAGACTCAGATTGGGTTTTTCCCATGGCTTGTTGATTTTAAATTAGTCATCCAATCGTCAAACACATTTCCGCATTCATCAGGTATAGCTTCATCAGCTTCATCGATGGCGGCCCTTTGTCTTTCACTTTGTTCACTTCATGAGAGCATTTCTGGAAAAAAACTTCCAGACTTTAATATGAAGGCCTCAGAGCTTGCAAGACTTGCTTCAGGTTCCGCAGGACGCTCTGTTTATCCCTTTATGGCAAGCTGGGGAATCGTTAGCGAGGAATATGCTTCACCTGTTTTGAAAACAGATATTCATCCAGACTTTCATCAATTCTGTGATTCAATATTAATTGTCGATGCAAAAGAAAAATCAGTCTCGAGTCGTGCTGGCCATTCTTTAATGGAAACTCATCCTTTCCGCGAAGCTCGCTTTGATCTCGCTCGAAAAAATTGCGAAATGCTCTTAATAGCAATGAAGACCGGGGACATGCAAACTTTCATTGAGATTGTCGAACAGGAAGCCCTCATGCTTCACGCCCTTATGATGACATCGACTCCAAGTTACATTTTACTAAAACCAGATTCATTATTTTTAATTGAAAAAATCCGCGCTTTCCGCACAGAAAAAAATATTCCCGTTTGTTTTACCATCGACGCTGGTCCAAACATTCATTTACTTTATCCCGCGCTTTATAAAAAAGAAGTTCAAACTTGGTGTGAGACTCTCATTCCTGGAATGAAAATCATTCATGATGAAGCGGGTGGATTTCCAGAAAGGCACCAGATCCATGAGTCATGATAAATCAGAAAAAAAATTTTATTCCAAGGTCCTTCTTTTCGGTGAATATAGTGTTATTCAAAATTCAATGGCACTCTCAATTCCATATGCACTCTTCGAAGGAGCACTTACATTTCGTCGAGACAATACATCTGTTGTAGACCCTGAGCTCAAGGCCTTCTCTCTCTATCTCAAACAATTAATAGAATCGGAACAACTCTTGTTTCAATTTGATATCACTTCATTTGAATTTGATATTTCTCAAGGTCTGTTTTTTGATTCAACCATTCCTCAGGGGTATGGAGTAGGAAGTAGTGGGGCACTCGTGGCGGCCATTTTTGATCGTTACGAACAAGAGGCCCATTCCACATTGGATATTTCCAAGTTAAAAAAAATTTTCTCTCAGATGGAATCACATTTTCATGGTGCAAGTTCAGGCGTTGATCCTCTCATTAGTTATTTGAATTCTCCTATTCTCATCAAAAACAAAAATGAATTAGGACCGGTCATGCTTCCAAAATTTCCAAAAGGACCTGGGGGCATCTTCCTTCTCAATACAAAACGTTCACGTAAAACAGAACCACTTGTGAATTTGTTTCTTGAAAAAACTTCAAATGAACGTTTCAACAAAATTTGTGAAGATGAACTCATTCCAATTACAAATGCCTGCATCGACAATTTTTTAAAAGCTGATACCGATTCTCTTTTGGGGAATTTTAAAAAACTTTCTGAATTTCAACTTGAGCATCTCTCACCTATGATTCCAAAACTCTATCGAGATTTATGGGGACAGGGGATTACGTCGGATGAGTTTTCTCTAAAACTTTGCGGCGCCGGTGGTGGAGGATTTCTCATGGGGATCACCAGCGACTTCCGCAAAATCAAACAGACACTTAAATCTCATGAAATCAGATTACTTCTAAGCTTCTAGGCCCGCCTGGCGTAAGAGCGTTTTATAATCTTGTGAACTCATGAATTCATTTGTTTTTGTATAATCACCAGTGACTGTGACGGCATTGAAGATTTGTTTTTCTTCTTCAATTTTTGCTGAACCATTATTAAATGTATCTCCTAACAATCCACGTTTTGCTTGAATGCGAGCGACTGGAGCTTGAGCAAAAACTTGTTGGAGAATAACTTTTTGACTGCTATCTGTTTCACAATATCCGCCCGCAAGTGCGAGAGTTTCTACAGTGAAATTTCTTCCAGAAAGCAGAAGTGAACGAACGACATTTTGATTGAGGTAAGGAGTGAGGAAAGAAAAGAGACCACAAGCAGGTGTGAGACCGTGGGCCAGGTAATCAAAACAAAACTGAGCTTCTTTTGTCGCCAATCTTATGTCAGCTGCGAGTGCAAGTTCAACACCTACACCACGAGCTCCACCTCTCACATCAACAATCACTGTCTGAGGAAGACACATGAATGATTGTGCGAGAGTAGATAACTTTGAAATTTGTTTTTTAATTTTTTCTTCTGTGAAAGTTTTAATTTCTTCAGGATCAAAACCTTGAATGAAGGTATCACCATAACAAGTGATGAAAAGAGACTGAACTTCATGGTGGGCCGCTGTCCACGCAAGAACGCTTTCGAATTCGAAGAGCATTTCTGTTGTGATAAATTTTGAGCGGAGTTTAATTTCGAGTGACTTCGTATCAGTGAGAAGAGTGGTAACCATCGAACTGTAATTGAAGATGGGAATCCTAGTGAGTGCTTTCATTAACCTTCCTTGGTTGTGAACACTAATTAATCTGAAGTCACATGTGAGAGAATCCTTGTCTCACACAAGTATTC
>CAMLRB010000286.1 GCA_946482295.1 uncultured Bacteriovorax sp.
GTAAAAGTCTTGGAGCTTGATCGTTTCGATCTTGATCCAGTTTACAAGTAAAATGTGCAGGCCTGCTTATTTGGTAAAACAAAAGCAGGCCACATATCTTAATCGTCAATGACTGTTACGTGGATAGCTGAAAGGCCTTTTGGTCCTTCACTAATTTTAAATTCAACTCTATCTTTTTCATAAGGAGCGCCATCGTTACAGGCCGACTTATGAAAGAAAAGATCATCCATTTCTTCATCAGGTTGAATAAAGCCGAATCCTTTTTCAACATCAAAAAATTTAACGGTTCCTGTGAATCGAAGTTTTTGATCAATTTTATCGAGTCTCTCTACTTCTTTAATTTGCTTTTCATCCCAAGTAAGCTCAAGGAGCTTAACAAACGTTTCGCCTTTATGGATTCTTTCCAATTGAGCGATGACTGCTTCTTCTGTCTGATCATCAACAAGCATATCTTTTCTTTTACGGTTTTTTGTTTTGCTCATATCGTAACGAACAAACTGAACTTTTACTCTTTTCATAAATTCCTCTTAATTCGGACTTTAACAAGAGAAGCGTCATTTTGATATGAAAAGGTAAATTTTCTAGTGTGTGCTTTGAATGGGGATCCAAAAAGTGAAGGTTGATCCCACATTGACCTGACTTTGGACTGTTACGTCCCCATTGTGGGCCTCAATTATGGCCTTTACATTGGCGAGTCCTAACCCTGATGAGGATTCCCCAGAGGTGGGCCTTACGCTCGTTTTTCCAAACTCTTTAAACAATTTATCTATTTCGTCTTCCGGAATGCCCAGCCCCTGGTCAATAAATGAAAATTGGAGTTTGTTATCTATGGCCTTTACCACAATGACAATTTTTGTGTTGTCTTGGGAATATTTAATGGCATTGGAGACAAGATTTTCGATGGCACGTTTTAAATAATCAGGATCGATATTAATATCAAAAGGCAGATTATCTCCGCGCTTAAGTTGAATAGTAATATTTTTCTTCTTGGCCATGTTCATACTATCGTTCATCATTTCTTTCAAAAAGTTATCCAACTCACATTTTTTTAAATGAACTATTTTTTTACCAGATTTGATTTCATTCATTTGAACAAGATCATTGACCATTGAAATCATCGCTTCTGAGTTTCTTTTCAAAGTATGAAATGATTTTTTCAAGTTATCATTAAGCTCATTAAACCATCCTTTGCGTTCCAAAATATCCAATGTTCCCCTTATGACAGCTAGAGGATTATTTAGGTCATGAATAGTTGAACGAAAAATTTTTTCTTTCGTTTGATTAATGGAAATATTTTCTCTCATAAGTGATTGTTCAATAATAAGGGATAGTCCCTGTGAAATTTCACAAAAAATTTCTTTATGTTTTAAATTGTACATGTGTGGATTTTTACTTGAAAAAAAAACGCACCCGATGGCCTTATCATTGACCACTAATGGGCAAGTTAAACTTGAACGAATTCCATCTTGCAGAATGTGTTTAGTTGATTCAGAGTTTGGATGAGCTTTTATATACTCCTCCAAATCAGCAATGATTCGAGGAGATTTGCTTTCGAGGACTTCTTTCAAACTACTCTTCTTGAGATCAGCCTTGTAACCCTTGTTAATGGCCAGAATAGGCAACTTCGACTTCACCCATTTGAGAGACATCATATCACTATCATTTTCGAGCAGACCTATTCCAATACGATCAAAAGGAATGACGGTATCGAGTAATGTGAAGACACTTTCAAGAATAACTTCATAGGATAGTCCTTGATTCATTTTTTTATGAATCGAACTAAAAACTGCAGCAATTTTAAGTTTGATTTCAATTGCAGTAGGAAGTTGGCTTAATATTCGTTCAAGCTCTTCTAAGTCACTATCTGCAGCTGCTAAATCTGGATTAGGCCTTTCCATCTGTTGCTCCTTCCAGTCATTTTATCCGAAGGCCCGCTGTTATGTTACCTGCAGGGCAGAATGAATATGCTCTGTGTTTCCAAAAACCCAAATTAAATCTCCAGGTTTTATGACAATAAATGATTCAGGATTCAAGATTCTTTCAGTATTACGTTCAATCCCGACAATAAGGATTCCTAAATTTTCACTGAGCCCTATGTCACGAATTGATTTATTGGCCAACGGTGATTCTTCCGTAATCTCGACTGTTTCCAATTTAAACATATCATCATCTTGAAATTCATAATCTTGATTTTGAACTTCAATGAGCGCTTGAGCTGCTGATAATTGTTCATCGGTACCTATAAGATAAAGTTGATCATTAGGAAGAAGTCTCTCTGAACGACTAGGTGTAAAAATTCTTCTGCTTCCTCGAACAATCATCGCGATTGTAGCACCCGTTTTTGTTCTAAAACGAGATTCTTCTAAAGTAATCCCTGCCAAAACAGATTCAGACGAAATAGTAAAATTAACTAATGTCGCATTCCATGGTGCGAGCTCCGGAAGACTAATCATCTTTTCCATTTCTGCTATTTCTTTAGCATTCAGGTTGTTAATGAATCTTTTTTCAACGGCAGAATAAATCAACTTTAAAAATTTTCTGATAGAAACTAGCAAAATTGATGAAACAATCGCCACAACGAGGAAGAGATTTTCTGTTGTACTAAATTGCTTAATGACGAAGACAATTAGGACAAAGGCCATGAGTACACGCATAAGTAAAATCGCGTATTGCAAGCTTTTTAATCGAGCAAGCGTAATTCCCTGTTCTTCAGAAATATCTTTAGGTGATTTTAAAATGAGCGCACCTAAAAATGGTGCACAAGCGATCAATGTTAAAAGAGCTGCTCCGAATCTCATCCCAAGCGTATCGCCAAATGTCGCATACAAAAATGGCGCTACATAAGTACCGGCCAGAAGTCCAATAGCAATGATCACAACAGCATTTAAAAGAATGAGAAGCCCATAAATTCTCCATAGAAGTCCAAAAAGACTTTGTTTTGAATTTCCATTCATCAACTTTTCGTATCTTTCAAGGCTGGTTAAAAAACGCGCTGGAAGTTTTCTTTCGACCCAATTAAAAACTGGCTCCGATAATTTAATCATGTAAGGCGTAGTAAAAGTCGTGACAGCAGAGACTGCAATGACAATCGGATAAAGAAATGGACTTGTTACTTTTAAAGTCATCCCCAACGTCGCGATGATGAAAGAAAATTCTCCAATCTGCGCTAAACTCATGCCTGCCTGGAAAGATTTTCTTAAACTTTGCCCAGAAAGAACGGCACCAATCCCTGAACCAAAAAGCTTACCAACAATCGTAACTATTGTAATAATGATTACGACTGTGTAATTTTCTTTCAAAACGTTAGGATCAATCAACATCCCAACTGAAACGAAAAAGACTGCTGCAAATAAATCTTTAACTCCGATAATCAAATGCTCAATTCTCTCCCCCTCTTGTGTTTCAGCGAGAATTGATCCCATAATGAAAGCACCAAGCGCCG
>CAMLRB010000287.1 GCA_946482295.1 uncultured Bacteriovorax sp.
GAATTTCTTGAAAGCGAAGTTCCAACTTTTTTGCACCAGTGAGAATCTCTTGCGAACGGCTAGTCAGTCCAAGACTTCGGTACTCCCAATTTTTGATTGAGATATAATTCATATGCAGCAATTGTCTTAAGACACTATCCCAATGTTCTTTTGGGTTCTCTTTTCCAATTCCGTATACAGACAAGAGATGATGATTGCGATCTATAACTTTAGAATTTTTACTTCCTCTTAAAACTTCGATGATATGCCCGGCACCAAAATTTTGTCCTGTTCGATAGATAGTCGAGAGAATTTTTTGAGCATCGACTGTTGCATCCCAAAGTTTCGGAGGTGTTAGGCAGATATCACAATTGCCGCAAAAATCTGATGTGGCTTCACCAAAATAATTCAGCAGATATTTTCTTCTGCAATTGGCAGCTTCACATAATCCAAGCATGCTATCGAGCTTAAAACGCGCAACTTTTTTGTACGTTTCATCAGCGTCAGTTGTCTCAAGCATTTGAGAAAGTTTTACGACATCTTGAAGGCCATAGATCATCCACGCACTGGAAGCTTTTCCATCGCGCCCTGCCCTTCCGGTTTCCTGATAGTAGCTTTCGATGCTTTTTGGCAGATCCAAATGAGCGACAAAACGTACGTCAGGACGATCAATCCCCATTCCGAATGCAATGGTGGCAACCACAATAATTTTTTCTTCAGTATTGAAAAGCTCTTGATTGAGACTTCGCTCATTTTGCGATAGTCCCGCATGATAAGGAACAGCACGATGACCAAGTTTATTTAAACTGCTTGCTACACGCTCAACTTTATCTCTGGAAAGGCAATAAACAATACCAGTGTCATCCGGATGATTCTGATTGATAAACATATCGAGCTGTTTAATCTCATCGTTTCTTTCGTGAATCATGTAATTAATATTGGGTCGATCAAAAGATGAAACAAAGATGTTGGGATTTTTTAATTCCAACTGACTAGCGATATCCATCCTCGTTTTAGAATCGGCCGTTGCAGTCAAAGCAAGAACCGGTACATCTGGAAATAAAGATTTCAATTCACCTAAACGAATATAATCTTTTCTAAATTCATGTCCCCACTGAGAAACGCAATGAGCTTCATCAATTGCGATCAATGAAATTTTAATCTGATCAAAAAAAGCTCGCAGACCACCACCTAAAATTCCTTCCGGTGAAACATAGACGATTTTTGCGCCCCCAGATAGAATCTGGGACTTCGCTTGACCTTGCTCCTTATAAGATTGTGACGAATTCAAGAAAACAGATTTTACTCCATATTCTTTCAAATTCATCACCTGATCCTGCATCAATGATATAAGCGGAGAAATAACGAGAGTGACTCCTTCATGAAACAGGGCCGGTATTTGATAACAAAGGGATTTACCACCCCCCGTGGGCATAATGGCCAGAGTGTCCCTTCCATCAAGAATAGAGTTGATGATGTCCAGCTGATCAAATCTGAAAGAGCTGTAGCCAAAAGTTTCTTTTAAAATGTGATGAAGTTGTTCGTTTCGCATGTACGACTATTATTTGTGATTGAGAATAAACTTCTCAATCTCTTCACACGCCTCTGAAAGTGTTCCCCGCTTTAGATCGTACGGCTCCATCAGTTTCACGAGCTTTTCCATCGTTTTTCCTTTCCAGGCCTTTACCCGTGAATCGACGATGATAACACCGCCATAATCTTGTTCAGTTCGAAGAAGACGTCCGAGTTTTTGGTGAAGTGAACGTGTGCGATGAGAGAGATAATAATCAGTGAATTCATTACCAAGATTGGCCTCAAAGAAGTCGCGACGTTCATTGATAACAAGATCCATACGAAGATCAGGAATTTTATCAATGAAGATAAATTGAAGAGCATCTCCAGGAATATCGATCCCCTCTCCGAATGATTCCATCCCCAGAAGAATTCCGTTTCCAGAACGCTTAAAGTCTTCAACAACAGAAGTTCCCATCCCTTGAATAAAGAGTGGGATTTGTCCTTCAAATTCTTTCAGAAGTATTTCACGGGCCGTTTCAAAACGAGCTTTGGCAGAAAATAAAAGTAAACTGCGCCCCCCCAGATTGCGAATGAGTGGTTTGATCGCTTTCAAATTTGTTTCCACAAAATTTTGCTGATACAACGCCGGCCCGTCATCGCATAAGAAGACTTTCGTTTTTCCTTTGTAATCGTAAGTCGTTGGTAAATACGTCCCTGTTTTAAAGCGACGATCAGGTTCTAGATAGGCATAGCCTGTCGCCCACTCAATTCCTCTCGCCCCTGTATCGCCATTGCCATTAGCGAGTGTCGCTGAAGTGAAGACAACGGATGCAGAAAGCTTCAGCAATTGTTCATTCACAATTCTTCCCACATCAACAGGTGCTGATGAAAAGAGATATCCTTCGTTTTCTAAATACTTCATCGACTGACAATAATTGGCCGTTGGGTTAAGTAGTTTATCAAAGGCCACGATGTAGTCAGAAAGTTGGGAGAAAAAAGATTCAAAACGAGTGAAAGCAATAATTTCATTTTCGCTTTTGAGATTTTTTACATCCCAACGTCCGCTATAAGGCAGAAGATGAGCGTGATATGTTTGCAAAATAAAAGCGACACTCTCAAGTGAATTCAAAATCGCTTGAGCACTGGCTTCCGAATGACTTGTTTTAGTAATCATTGGAAGTTCATTCCAAAAAAGTTCCGTATATTTCGGCATACGTTTGAAAAAGAAGGCCACTTTTTCGCTTAAAGGACTGAGGTGATCCATCAGCATTTGATAAGAGCGAAGTGTTTCTTCACGCACTTTTTTGATTATTTCTGTCGATTCTCCAGCAACAGTTTCATTCTGTGCGAGAAGATAAAAAAGTGATCCTACCCCTTGCATGTGCTGAAGCGAATTCACATAAAGTTCAAAACTTTTCTGATCAATTTCAAGCGAAAAGGCCTTTGTCGCCTCCTCTTCAATTTTATGGGCCTCATCCACAACAATGTGAGATGGACGTGGCATGCCTTTGGGCCATGAGAACATGAGTGAATGGTTACCAATAATGATATTGGCCTCGCGCGCTTCGCGAAGTCCTAGAATATAACTGCAATTATTTTTAAAAGGACAGTTCGTCCCTGAACAAGAGCGGAAATCAACTCCGATTTCACGTTCACGCTTTTGAAGGGGTTCAATCTTTCGTTTTAAAACATACGGAAGATCGTCTCTTAAAATTTTCTGGCTGCCTTTAATGCGGGCATTGTGAAAAAAGATGGATTCTAAATAAGCTGACGTGAAAGCATCTTCAAAAGTTTGAGCGTAACCCAATAACGAATTTTCCGTTTCTTCCTGACGAAAGAGCGATTCACATAAATGATTATTAGAACCGACGAGTAATTTGATTTTTACTTCATCGTCATTTAAGCCGAGAAATTCACGCACGTGCGGAACATCTTTGTTAAAGGCCT
>CAMLRB010000288.1 GCA_946482295.1 uncultured Bacteriovorax sp.
AAGTGTTGTTATCTGTATCACCTTGCACTTTGGCCATTGCTCTTCTTTCAGCACCAATCATAATTCCTACGATGCGAATGCTTTCTATCGGCTTAGTTTCTATAGAACCGATGATGTTAGTAAAATAACCATCACTCATTCCCTTTCTCAGAGATGATTTTTTCTTATTAATTTTTCTTTTAAATGGATCTCGAAGATCAAGAGGATTTTTTACTAAAGTCTTGCTCTTGAATGGGATTGCTGTTGAAGAGCCACTGTTTTGAGCGAAAACTAATGAAGAGTATGTTAAACAAAGAATTAGAATAAATTTCATTACGCTTCTTCCTTTTTAGCTCTTCCTCTTGGCGGTGGCTTAGCCTCTTTAAATTGATTTTCAATTTGGTTGATACCTCGATCTTCTTTGAAGTTACTGTTGTAACGATAAGCTTCAAGAACAAACTCGCCACTAATTAATTGAAACTTACTTCGCTGCGGCTGTTCCAATTTTTGAAAAGACATTTTTCCTACGTTCAAGATTCTCTTATTTTCTGAAATCTTCTCAAACATAATAAGAAACTGTAAGTATGTCGCTTTTGCTTTGAAACGGTACTGTCTTGCTAAATAAAAACCTCTATCCACTTCGGTTTCAGGGCTAATACTTACTTCTTTTATGTTAACATCGTCTGCAATTTTCCTTAACAGTCCAATATTCTCAGTATCTGAGATTTCACTGGGTAAAAGTTGTTGAGTTCTTTCAATTTCGAGCGCAACTCTCTCAATCTTTTCTTTGGCTTCATTAATATTTTTATAAAAGTTGGCAATTTCTCTTTTTGTTTTTTTATTTCTGACTAATTCTTGCTGAATAGCTTCTTGTTGTCCAACAACACTGGTATAGCGTTCGTCGCTTTCCATGTAGAAATTAAACATATTGAATATTGCAAATCCTATAATGATCCAATGAATGTTTTTTAATAACTTTTCCATTAATTGGTTCTCATATCATAGTTAACGACTTTGCCCTTCAATTCAAAAACTTCGAATGTGGTCTGAGCGCCGTCGATAAGATCTGTTTTATTCTCTTGTTTTGAAGGTGTAATGCTCCCACCAAAATATGGTGAATCATTCACAGCTGAAATAAATTCACCAATAGCTCTCGAAGAAAACGAAGCACCTGAAATAGTAATTTCGTTTTTTTCATTAATAACAAGCTCATTGAACCATAGGTCTTCTGGTATACTTCTAGCAATTTTTTCTAAAATTTTTTTCGGATTTGTTCTGTTCTTAAGAATCTCTTCCACTTGAGCTGAGCGAGATCGTAATTTACTTTCTTGTATTTTATAAGCTTCAAGCTGAGATTTGATATTTGTATCTTTGCCGATTTCAGCTTTGATCTTATTATTTTCGGAATTAAGGGCAGCCAAATGAGCTTCTGCATCTACAAATTTATCATTCAGGCTTGATTCCAAAAATATTCCTGGAATATAGTAAATGACCATAGCTACTGCAATCATTTTAAGATTAAGAGCATTAAGATCAACACCGAGGACCGTTGGGAGCTTTAGAGGTTCTTTTTTCTCGAGGAGGTTTAACTCAATCATTTAGCAAGACTCCTCATTGCTAAACCAATGGCCACAACTCCTTTATATGAAATATCGTTCAAATCTGCTTCGTCGATATTATTTTTGTTGAAAGTCATTGCTGAAAAAGGATTTAGAATATGAACTTCCGTTTCAAGAAGTTCCTGAAGAGCTTCAGCGAAACCAGGAAGCTGAACGCTTCCACCTGTAATAACACATCCATCAAAAGTTTCTTCAGATGTCGAGCTTATCCAAAAATCTAAAGTCTTTTTTAATTCAGTGAAAAAACTATCCAATACTTGATTGATGAGTTCAACAATTTCTTCAGGAATGTTTCCATTACCATCTCCATAAATTTTTAAACTTTCGGCTTCATTATAATTAACACCCATCTGACGTTGGATTTCTTCCGTAATCGTTAATCCACCAATAGCTATTTCTTTGAAAAACACCAAAACACCATTTTTATAAATCATGAAGTGTGTTTTTTGTGCACCGACATCCATCAAAATCCACGTTTTACCGCGAACTTTAATTTCTTCTCCAAAGACAGCCTCTATTACATTTAGAGTAGCTGCAGCCGACATATCTACTATTTTAACTCTTAAATTCTGTCGTTCTATAATTTCTTTAAAATTCGAAACTAGGACTTTTTTAGCAGCACCAACAATAACATCGACACCACCTCCTTGGTTCTCACCAACGATACTAAACGAGATATTACCTTCATCTATGGGAAAAGGAAGATATTGCTCCATTTCCCATACTACTTGATCTTCAATTTCTTCGACGGCGCCACCTGCAAGCTGAAGTCTTTTTATGAGAGTATTTGGTCCTGTTAAGCCAATGCATGCGAATTTATTTGAAGAGTTCAAATTTTCAAGACCTGTCTGCAGCGCTTTTAAAATTTCGTCCTCTTTTTGTATTTCATCTTCAATGATTGTCCCTTCGGGAAGATCAATCGAGGTATAACGATTAACCTTAAATTGGTTCTCTCCAACCTTGGTGACTTCGGCAAATTTAATGGCACTCATACCGATATCAATACCAATCAAACCTTTTGGTCCGACTTGAAACATCTCACCAACCGATTCTTTGATACCTTCAATGATATTCTTAAGATCCAAAATTAATCATCCTATAAACGCGTTATAATTAATTATACCGTTATTAAATGATTAGTTTCAAGGAATATATGCCATTAGGTTTTGATAGAAGCTTGGAAGGAAAATTTGAACGGATGCTACAACTATTATGAATGGTCCGAAAGGAATGTGATTTTCTCTTTTCATAATTTTTATTGCGATTAAAAGCAGGCCAACTAAAGCTCCAAGAAAACAACTCAAAAATATATTCTGCATAACCATGATTGGCCCCAGAAAAATTCCTAAAGCTCCATATAGCTTAATATCACCTCCACCTAAACCGACCTGCCCCTTCAGTTTGTAAAATATCCAGCTAACCAGTAGAGGGAAGCCTAGACCTAATAATCCTCCAACAAATCCCTTCATCCACTCTCCTTGCAATACGGCCATCGTCGCAAAGAGAGCAGCTAGATAGATGTTGATGGAGTCGGGTAATATTTGATGTTTTAGATCAATTACAAAATGGACGAGAAAAGCGCAATAGATGCTGAAAAACATAAGATATTGGGTGAGATTCGTCAGATTCAGATCATGAGGCATGAGTAATATGCTTGCCATAGCTGAAATTATTTCTATTAAAGGATAGATGATCGAAATTTTTGACTTACAACCGGAACATTTGCCTCTTAAAAACAAGTAGCTGAGGACTGGGATATTCTCCCACCAAGTTATAACTTTGTTACAAGACGTGCAAGATGACCT
>CAMLRB010000289.1 GCA_946482295.1 uncultured Bacteriovorax sp.
CGTTCGGACCATGTTGATTCATCCCATGCGCCGATGCATTTTCTATAAGAAAAATTGAAGTGATAATTAAACTTACAACTGTCACAATTTTAGCTTTCATAGCGTATTCCCTCGAATGTTGACTTCTATCGTGTATACGTCTCTTAAAATGGTTTTGTGACAAAAGGATCTTATGTTAAATGCTATTATCAAATTTTCCCTAAGAAATAGGCTTGTTGTCGTTTTTCTTTCTGTCGCCATTCTTATTTATGGTGGATTTATTGTTTCTAGGCTTCCCGTAGACGTTTTTCCAGATCTCAATCGACCGACCGTAAATATCATGACGGAAGCAGAGGGGATGGCCCCTGAAGAAGTTGAAACTCTTATTACGTTGCCGCTTGAAAATGCTTTAAACGGTCTTCCAGGTGTTAATAGAGTACGCTCAACCTCGGGTGTTGGTCTCTCTGTGATTTATGTGGAATTCGATTGGGGAACTGATATTTTTAGGAATCGTCAGCTGGTTTCGGAAAAGCTTATCGAATCGCAAGAACATTTCCCTGCGAATGTTATTCCAGTTATGGGACCCATCTCTTCCATTATGGGGGAGATTCAGCTCGTCGGTCTCTCCATTGATTCTAAGGCCTCTCAATCTGTCACGCCGATTGATTTAAGAACATATGCAGATTGGGTGATACGCCCTCGTCTTTTAAGTATTGCAGGAGTTTCTCAAGTCATTGCTATTGGTGGTGGCGTCAAACAATATCAAATAAAGATCTCGGCCGACAAACTTAACTTTTATCAATTAAATCTTGATGAAGTTGAAAAGAATTTAAATCTTATTAGCCAAAATACAACTGGTGGGTACTTGGATAAAGATGGCCAAGAAAATCTTATTCGTAACATCGCACGAGCAGAGAGTATTGAAGATTTAGAACTAACTGTTGTTGGTAGTCACTTAGGTCGTCCAGTTTTAGTGAAAGATATAGCCAAGGTTGAAATCGATGCTCAAATCAAAAGAGGAGATGCGGGAATCAATGGTGGTCCTGGTGTTATACTCAGTATTGCAAAACAACCAGGTGCTAGCACAATTGAACTCACAAAAAAAATTGATCAGGTCTTAAAAAGTCTTGAGAAGAATTTACCTGCCGGTGTTCAACTCCATCCTCATCTCTTCAAACAAGCAGACTTTATTGAGAATTCTATTAACAATGTAGAAGAAGCACTTAGAGATGCTGGAATTTTTATTGTTATCGTCCTCGTATTGTTCCTCATGAACGTCAGAACGACCATTATTACTCTCACTGCAATACCTCTTTCATTCGTTGTGACATTTATTGTACTGAAGTTTTTTGGACTTTCTATCAATACGATGACTTTAGGAGGATTGGCCATTGCTATCGGAGAGCTCGTTGATGACGCCATCATCGATGTTGAAAACGTCTTAAGAAGATTGAAAGAAAATAAGTTAGCAGAAGTGAAAAAAAACGTTCTGACTGTCATTTATGAAGCCTCATCGGAAGTGCGAAACTCCATCGTTTTTGCCACCATCATTGTCGTTCTCGTGATGATTCCACTTTTCTATCTTGGAGGTCTTGAAGGACGACTTTTTATCCCATTGGGCATTTCTTATATTGTTTCTTTAATTGCATCACTTTTTGTTTCTTTGACTGTCACACCAGTTCTCTGTTCATTATTAATTGGGAAGTCCGACATTCTTGAAAAGCCAGATGGATTTTTAGTTCGTTTTTTAAAAAAGTATGATCGAAAGATTCTTGATAAAACGCTTGATAGACCATGGCTTGTCCTTTCAAGTTTGGCGCTTCTTTTTTTATTTTCTTTGGCCCTCATTCCTCAATTAGGAAAAGACTTTCTTCCAAAATTTAATGAAGGGACTGCTGTCATTGGTCTGCTTGCTCAACCGGGGATTTCATTGGAAGAATCTAACAAAATTGGACAGCAAGCTGAAAAACTTATTTTATCAGTTCCAGAAGTAAGTTCAGTATCTCGGCGAACAGGACGAGCTGAGCAAGATGAACACGCTGAAGGTGTTCATTCATCTGAAATTGACGTCGATTTTAAAACTGAAGAAAATTCAACAACTCTTATTCGTGATAAAGAAATTGTCCTCAACGATATTCGAAATAAATTGAAAACGTTAGAAGGAACAGTATTCAATATAGGTCAACCCATTTCTCATCGTCTTGATCATTTGTTATCTGGAGTGAGAGCGGCCATCGCCATTAAACTTTATGGACCAGACTTGAATATCCTTCGTCGTAAAGGGTACGAAATCAAATCGAAGCTTGAAAATGTTGAGGGGCTGGTTGATCTACAAGTAGAGCAGCAAGTGTTGATTCCTCAAATCAAGATTCAGCTCAAGAGAGAATTGGCCCAAAAATTTAGTCTTCCAGTCGGTGAGTTAACCGAAAGTTTGGAAAAGGCCTTAAAGGGAGAAGTTGTCGCTCAAATTTTTGATGATGTAAAATATTTTAACGTCTACATGCGCTTTGATGATAACTCACGATCGAATATCTCAAAGATCGAAAATACGATTATTAAAATTCTCCCAGATGGAACAAAGGTTCGAGTTTCTCAAGTTGCTGACGTTTATGAAGCTACTGGACCCAATGTTATCAACCGTGAAAATGCGCAAAGAAGAATTGTAGTGTCGGCCAATACCTCAAACGTTGATCTCGAGACTGTAGTGAAAGATATTGAAGGCAAGTTGAAAGATTTGAAATTAAAAGAAGGCTATTTCCTGGCCTATGATGGTCAGCTTGAATCTCAAAAACAAGGTATGCAGTTGCTCATCCTTTTGGGGGTTCTGGCCATTGCTGGTGTGTTCATTGTTCTCTATATGCATTTTCATTCTACGATGATAGCTCTGCAAATTATGATTAATATTCCTCTAGCACTTATTGGAAGTATCATCGCGGTCTATTTAACTGATAAAACTTTCTCGTTAGCAAGTTTGGTGGCCTTTGTTACTTTGTGTGGAATTGCAAGTCGAAACGGGATCATGATGATTACACATTATATTCATCTTGTGAGATTTGAAGGAGAACAGTTTAATAAGGAAATGATTATTAGAGGTTCTTTAGAGAGATTGGTTCCCGTTCTGATGACGGCCCTAACGGCAATCTTGGCCCTCATTCCAGTTGTGATTGCAAAGGGCGAACCCGGTAAAGAAATTTTGTATCCACTATCGGTGGTTATTGTGGGAGGATTACTGAGCTCAACCTTGTTGGATATCATTGTCACTCCCGTCATTTTTTATAATTTTGGAAAAAAAGCATTAGAAATAAACACTCAAGGAGATACTCATGAATTTTAAAAAAGCAACGCTTGTAATAATGTTTTTAGCACTGTCTGCCGTTTCTTTTGCCCATGAGG
>CAMLRB010000290.1 GCA_946482295.1 uncultured Bacteriovorax sp.
CTAAAGAACGTTCTGTCTACTATTCTACGATAGGTAAAAAAAGAGGATTACTATGGGTGATAGCTGCTGCAATAATGTTTGTGAAGTCGATGTAAAAAAAACGAGTGCAAGTTTTAAAAAAGTTTTATGGATCGCACTCGTTCTCAACGTCTCCATGTTTTTTGTCGAAATTATTTTTGGTGTTCTCTCTAATTCACTTTCCCTAAAAGCTGATGCTATCGACTTTTTAGGTGATAGTGCGAACTATTTCGCTACACTTTTTGTCATCAATTCAGCGATACAAACGCGAGCAAAAATTTCGCTCTTGAAGGCAGCGACGATGTTCGGATTTGGGGCCTGGGTCCTAGTTGAGGCCATTATTCGTTTCCAGTCACCTGATCTTCCTCAGGCCTTTACAATGTCTTGGGTTGGAGGACTCGCACTTATAGTCAATTCACTCGTCGCGTACTTACTTTACAAATTTCGCGGTGGCGACAGCAACATGCAATCAGTATGGCTATGCTCACGCAACGACGCCATCGGAAACATTGCCGTCGTTTTAGCGTCAATTGGAGTCAGTGTGTTTGCGAGCAAGTGGCCCGATTTGATAGTGGCCCTTTTTATGGCCGCATTGGCCGTTCATTCGTCTTGGCACGTTTTAAAAGTGGCCAGCGCAGAGTTAGGTCTCAAAATTTAACAAACTGCCCTACTAGAATGGTGTTTGAATTCTTTCAATCTTTTTTAAAATTGATTAGGGTTAGACTTTGATTTTCTATATTTCAATTCCTTAACTCCCGATAAAAAGTATAAGAGTTGCAGTTAGCTTCGCATGCCTGCCAACTGCCCTAATTTCGAGTGCACTTTTTTTCAAAAAAAAGAATTCGTCATGAAACACGGATTCTATTTTCGAAAAGATGATTCTCGTAAAATTCAGCGATACTTATGCACAAAATGTAGCCGTCGATTTTCACAATCAACCTCAACACTCGAGTATCGACAAAAAAAAAGACGGATGAATAGACTCTTATTTGAACTGTTGGCCTCGGGGCTTTCTATGCGACGATCGGCGCGTGTTTTGAAAATCCATCGCACAACCGTTCATCGAAAATTTCTCTATTTGGCAGAAAAAGCACGACTAAAGAATGAAAATTTTTTAGAATTATTGGCCCAAAATCCAGTCATCCATATGCAGTTTGATGACTTAATTACATCTGTACACACGAAACTGAAACCCCTTTCTGTTACCCTGGCCGTGGATGCGAAAAGGAGATTTATTTTAGGCGCAGAAGTTGGTTCTCTCCCAGCTTTTGGGCATTTGGCGAAACTCTCTCGTAAAAAATATGGTCATCGAAAAAATGAGCATCGTGAGATGTTGCATGAACTATTTTCGAAAATCGAGAAAGTCATTGATCCGTTATCACTAATTGAATCCGATGAACATCAAAATTACAAACCCATCGTGAATCGATTTTTTCCACAAGCAAAATATCTGCAATATA
Source organism: uncultured Bacteriovorax sp. (assembly GCA_946482295.1). The sequence goes on from CAMLRB010000290.1 coordinate 1,479, forward strand.
AAGGAGGTCGCGGAGCAATCGTTGGTCAAGGCGAGCTCAAAAAATTAAATTACGATCCATTATTTAAACTCAATCACACCTGTGCGATGTTAAGGGCCAATATCAATCGACTCATTCGAAAAACTTGGTGTACGACCAAAGATCCAATTATGCTAAAAAAACATCTCGAAATTTACATCTGCTATCATAATCTTTACTATCTCAAATAACAAAAAAAAAGGTCATGAACTTCTTCATGACCTTTACTCATTTCCCCCACTATAGTGGGGCAGTTGTTACTTTTTAAGTTCTTCCATGATTTTTTCTTTAAAAGCATCTGGGTGGAGACGTTCAAGCTTTACCCCATTGATGAAAAATGTCGGCGTTCCGTTGACCCCAATCCGTTGTCCATCAGCGATATCAATTGCAATGAGCGAACCCGCCGTTGGATCATCAAAATCTTTTTTAAATTTTTCAGTATCCATTCCTAAGTTCAATGCATACTCAACAAAAAGATCCATTGGAACAGTTTGTTTGTGTGACCACTGCTCTTGTCTTGTGAATAGAGTGTGTTGATACTCCCAAAATTTTCCTTGTTTTGCAGCTGTTTCCAGGGCCTTTGCAGCTGGAAGAGAATTCCCATGATAAAGAGCGTATCTTCCAATCAATTGAACTTGATCTTTATGTAGATCAAGAACTTCTTTTACGTAGGGATAGAATGCAGCACAAGCTTCACATTCAGGATCATAGAATTCAACAATCTTTACTTTTGCTGAGTCTGGGCCAGATTTGTGATTGAAGTCGCGAATGAGATTTTCTATTTGGGGTGTAGTGGCAGTCGATGTTTCTTCTTTTTTTTGTGTTTTCCAGAGAAGTGCTCCTGCGCAGACCGCAATGATGGCAATTGAAGCAATGAGGATTTTTAATTCTTTAGTCATTGTTTGTCCTTATGTTTAATGGAAAGAAAAGTTAATACTGTGAGAAGAATGAAGGCCGTCAGTGCGAGTAGTGGGATGGTGATAAATCCTAACATGGTTAGCTGAACACTGGTGCAACTGACACCTGCTGTACAGGCCACAATGCTTTTTTCTATAACTCCGTAGTAGAGAAGATTGTGGTAAATGGAAATGATTAATCCAGTAAAAATAAGCGGAGATGTATACCATATTGATGTTCTTTCTTTTCGTATGAAGGCCACGGCAAAAAGAAGAACTAGAGGAAACATGCAAATTCGCTGGTACCAGCAGAGTGAGCATGGTGGAAACATCATTACATTACTAAAATAGAGACTACCCGCTGTCGCAACAGTGGCAATCAGCCATTGGGCATATCGAATGAGTTGCATGAAACTGCTCCTAATAAGTATTTAGAGGTATAAAAATTAAGCAGCTTTATGAATGGGGGGACGATCAATGGAAGAATTGAATTCTTGTGGGCGCATCGAAGGCGAATCGAAAAAATGGAGTTGGGTAAAGATGTTGGTAGACTTTTTTAAAGGAGGTAGATTTTCCGTCATCATCGAAGCGGGATGGTAGCAATGTTCACACGATCGCTCACTTGTTGTATCGGGAGAACAGATGAAGTTATCGCAATCTACCGAAGGTAAAATTACGAAGACAAGCATGACACTCAATAAGAAGGAAAGACAAAACTTTATCACTGTTTTATTATAAAGAATAATGTTGCTAAAGAAACCCAAAATCACAAAAAGAATGCAAAAATTTGTCTCTGAAGCGAGTGCTGAAGGAGACTTCTGGGACATTTGTTGCGACCACGGTTACGTCGGATTATACGCCCTAAGGCAAAACCGTTTTCAACATATTTATTTTGTTGATCCGGTAAAAACAATCATGGAGAGATTAAAAAATCTTCTCGATCAAGTGAAAGTTGATCCGGCCTCATATACC
>CAMLRB010000291.1 GCA_946482295.1 uncultured Bacteriovorax sp.
CAGCTGAGAAAACGGCCGGTATATGTTGAACTATAAGCATTGGAGGAATTTGATCCGGAAGTGCTGTGAGTATTTCTCTAATCGCTTCCGTTCCACCAGTTGAAGAACCAAGAAGGATTAGCGAATCAAGTTGACACTTTTCTTTTGTTTTAACGGCGGCAGTGCGGTTTCCGTAACGAGTAGTTTTTGCAGAAACGGCCGTGCGTGCCTTCTCAAGAATGAGAGGAGTAACTTTATCAAGCTCGCTCATTTCAGGTTTTTGTATGTAATCGATCGCACCATGCTCTAAGGCCTCTAAGACAAGAGGACCTTCGGCCATACTTATCGATGAAATCATAATCGTTGGTATTTTATATTTGGGTGCAATTATTTTAAGTAGACTCACACCATCCATTTCCGGCATGTGAATATCTAAGGTAATCAAGTCAGGACGATGTTTTTGAATGAGCGCATCAACGTCTGAAGGTTTTTCCGCCATGGCACAAACTTCAAAGAGTGGATCACTGCTAAAAACTTTTGAAAGGATATTTCTAATAGTTTTTGAGTCATCAACAATGAGGATCTTTTTCTTACTCACCTGTTCTTTGGCCATCACAGGAAAAGATTTTGGCAAAGGCTCGATGGCAACTCGTACCTTATTCATCAATGGGAGAAATACAACTTCGACTTGCGACGATTTATCAATTTTTTTTAGTTGAAAGGGTGATTTGCTCATGAAAAATTTTGCAGCAAGATCAATAATGGCTTGTTGACCAATCAATTTCAATTCAATATTTTTTAATTCTTTGAAATAGTCTTGAACCAGGAAAAAAACTTTTTCAAAATTTTTTTCGGCGACTTCACTCTTTTTAAGAAAGACTCCTGCACAGTCACCATGAGAAGTGTGAAAGGAGAGAAAAACATCTCCGGCCATGAGTTCAATGAAGTACTCGCCACCTTTGGCCTTAGTTTGAAAATCTAACGACGAAAGCTTTTTCATACTTCACATCCTACTTCTGGCTCAGGTAACGGCAAGACATATAAGGAAAGCTCGTTGCTGGTACGATGTCTTTGGCCGCTTTGGCCAATGGATTTTTTCCATTTCCTTTTGGACCTAAATCTTCAAGATAAAGCTCCATCCCTTTCCAATCCATTAATGCTTTCGCTGCATGAGCAGATACGTTTCCATAAACAAGCATAGAAGTGGGACGAGTGTTATATTTTTTCAAAATAGTATTAAATGATTTTTTGAAATCAACAAAATACACTGCATTTGTTTCCAATTTATCTTCTGGATTTTCTAAGAAAAAAACTGGACGTTTGAAATCATTTTTGTATTCTTTAACGAGACCTTCTAAAAGTTCGCCTTGTCCTTCAAAGAAAACCAAAGTCGGTGGTTGGCTTTGATCAACATCAAACATAAATCTTTTGATCATTGCGAGATCTGAAATAGAGGCCATCATTATACGCAATTTGGTTTCTGGTTTTGCGATGACAAACTTCTTCTGATTATCTTGATCGTAAGAAGATATCGTTGATTTTGTCGGTGTTCCTGGAGAAAAATCCTGAGCGAGAGATCTCAGTTTTGTACGAATTTCTTCACCACGTTCTTCTAAATTAGTGAGAGCTGGTTTTTCAACATAGTCACTTGCCCCAAAGCGAAGTGCTTTCATGGCCGTATCCGAATCTCCACGAGAAGCACTAGAAATGATCATAACTGGAGGGTGAGTTTTATTGTAGTTTTTCTCCAGATAGGTAACCCCATCCATCTCCGGCATGTGGATATCAAGAGTCACTAGATCGACTTTATGAGTCCGCATTTTTTCCATTGCATCGATACCGTTTATGGCGGTTGCTACAATTTCGAAACCATGTTCTTTAGTCAGTACTTTCTTTAAAAGTGTAAGAATACTTGGTGAATCGTCCACACAAAGAACTTTGAGTAATGTTTGCTCGAAAACTTCTGGAGTTGTCGAAGGTCTAAGTGGAACAACATTCGAAGGAGCTGCTTCTTTGACCGGAGCTGCCGATTTATGCATATAAGCAGAAGGTCCAATGGAGTGAACGTCTAACTTCAAATTAGAAAGTGGTTCCGAAATACCAGAAAAAAAGAGCCCTTCAGGTCTCAAATGGGCAAGGAGGTCTTTACTGATCATTTCAACTTGGTGTGATTCAAAATAAATGAAAACGTTACGGCAAAAGATGATATCAAACTTTTCATCTTTGACGGTTTCATTGACTTTCAAAAGATTACCACGTCGAAATGAGCATTTATTTTTTAGCTGAGATTTAACTTTCGCATACATTGAAATCTCCCCTGTACCATTGGCCCAATTGCTGGCCAGATAGTTCATAGGAATTTCTTTGATTTCGTTCTGGTGATAAACACCGTTGTTTGCAATCTTTACAGATTCATCATCTATATCCGTTCCTAAAATTTTGAATGACATTGATGGATCAATTTTTGGAAGATGAAATTCCATGAACATGGCAAGTGAATACACTTCGTGCCCACGGCTGCAGGCCGCTGACCAGATGGAAACAGTTTTTTCGTTTCGTTTTTTTACACTGGCGACAATTTCAGGAAGTTTCGTTTTAAGAATTTCGAAATGAGGAAATTCACGGAAGAAAAAAGTATGATGGGTTGTGAGAAGTCCTACGAGAACATTCGATTCACTTTCCATATTTGAATCAAGAAAACGTTGATAGTCTTGAGCATTCTTTAGCCCTAACTCCATCATTCTTTTTTTGATACGAGTTTCCACCATATAGGCCTGTTTTTCGCCCAAGCGGTTTCCAGAAATTTTGTGAACAACTGCTGAGACCTTTTCAATCAGAGGAACAAATTCAGTGCTCACAGTTCCTAATGCTGGTGCTGGTACAGGTAAAGACATGGATTCTCCGTTCAAAATTATTTTCTTCTATTAGTAATAGTTATAAAAACTGAAAAATTAAGCTGCTCTCTTCGCGTCGCTGATTGCTTCCATATCCTTTATGTCTAGTACTTTTGCGATATCAAGCAATACAGTTAGTGAACTTTCTTTTTTATAAACTCCAAAGATGTAATGTGTATTGATTTGATGTTCAACTTCTGGCATTTCACTTACCTCTTCAGAAGAGAAAGCAAGAACTTTGTTGATTGAATCAACAACTACGCCGATATTCATTCCACCAATATCCACGATAATCACGGCTTCTTCTTTGTCTTGTCTTGCATCGACTTTCAATTTTTTACGGAGATCGACGACAGAGATAACTTGACCTCTGAGGTTCATAATTCCTAAAAAATGAGAAGGAGATTTAGGAATAGGTGTAGTGTCGGGAACCGAAATAACTTCTCTTACCATTAGAAGAGGAATTGCATAGTCTTCATTTCCAAGA
>CAMLRB010000292.1 GCA_946482295.1 uncultured Bacteriovorax sp.
AGGATTGAATTTGTATTTAGATTGATTGTTCATTTAACTCACTCTCCTCAGAGCTGATTTTGGAAACAGGCCCTGCGTGGTTACATCCAGAATATTACCGGGAAGTTTTTCGATGAGTTTTTGATCATCGCTCGAAATAAAAATAAATTTTAAACCGTGTTTTTCTCTATGATCAACAATCAGATCAACAAGCGGATAAATATGTTCAACACTTAATCCTTGAGTTGGATCGTTCAAAATAAGAACTTCGGGCCTTAAAAGAAAGGCCCTTAAAACAGAGGCAGCTTTTCTCGCACTCCCTGACAGGAAGGCTGGACGAAGATGTTTTTGTTCTTCCAAATGGAAAATTTTAAGTAAATCGATAACCATTTGCGGACGAAGGTTTTTGGTTTGGACATCGTGATAATTTAGCAACAGCATAAAATTTTCATAGAGGCTGAGGTTATTGATAAGCCCCCCTACATCAAATGAATGCCCCATATTGAGGCGGTAGCTATCGAACTCGCTGTAGCTGAGATCATTTACACAATGATTGTTGAGAAGATATTCACCTTGAGTTGGTGACTGCATACCCATCATAATTTTCATTAAACTATTCTTGCCAGAGCCTCTTGGCCCCTGAAGATAGTAAACTTCATGTTTAGAAAATTGAAAACTCACGTTATCAAAAACCTTCTCACTCTCGACATAATAAAAATCAAGATTCTTTAATTCTATATTTTGAATGGGATGTCTTTTCATGCGAGGGCCTTCGCAAACATATAAACGGTAATTGAAACGTTAAAACCCACGACACACATAATGGAATGAACGACTGCTCTTGTAGTCGCCATTGGAACTTCATGAGGTGCTCCCTTTACGCCCATTCCATAATAAGTCGCGATTGTAAAAATTATTAATCCTGATAATGAGTTCTTAATGATGTTGAGAGCGATATCTTCCATTGTTAAGGACTGAGCAACTACGTCTAAGTAAAATGAAAAACTCAGATCGCTGACAAAATGACCTACAAAAAATCCACCGATAAGTGCAATACAGTTAAAATAAAAAGCTAAACTTACCAGACTTATAACTCCACCCAATAGACGAGGAAACACAACATAACCATATGGATCGATGCTTACGGAACGCAGGGATTCGATTTCTTTATTTACCTGCATAGAACCTAACTCTGTGGCCACAGCTGTACCAGAACGTGCAATGACTATGAGTGCTGTCAGAAGAGGGCCTAATTCTCGAATGATAGTAACAACAAGAATATTTCCCATCATTTCTTTTGAGCCTAATAAAGTTAACTGAGCGGCAGATTGCAAAACAACCACACTTCCCGTGGCGAGTGCTATGAAAGTGATGAGCGGCAGAGCTTGAAGGCCTGTGAAATATATTTGTGAAATAAGGATAGAGAATATCGGCGATAGTGATCTCCATTCAAGTCCGAGTGTTGTCCGGAGACTTAAATAAAGAAAAATGGCCATCTTTTTGAAGGTTCTAAAAAGGTCGAAGGTGATTTTTCCAAATTGATCTATTGAATGCAACATCCCCTTCTTATCGAGAGAAAGAGGATGTTGCTTAAAAAACTATACTAGACCTGTAACATCCACTATTTCGCAAATACAGTCACTTCCTTCACTTTGCTTTTTATATTTTTATAAACAATTCGATCTACACAGTTTGGCTCCCGAGAACCGTCTTCTAGTATGCGACAAAGGCGTGAATTGGCCATGTCGATCACTTTTAAAGTTCTAGTCACTGTTTGTACTCTTATTCCTAAATTACGAGAAGCAAACTTTCTATAAGCACTTGATGTAGGATGTTTCCAGCGGGGGTAAGCCGCCTTTAACATATCAACCTCACCTCTTTCAAAATCAGTTAATTTGAAATTCAGCATGGCCCAACTAACTTCATGTCCTTCAGAATCAGGATTCATGCTACGTTGGTATGAAACATTCGCTCGAATCGCCCCATGGCCTTCAATCACCACTTCACGCATACAGTCCTCACCTGCTTCGGCATTGGGGATGCAATTTGGTATTCGTTGCATTTCAGTGCGTGTGGGAATGACCACATACTCTGCATCGACAAGTTTGTGAAAGGCTGAAGCAAGCGGTAAATCGATGGAGCGTGAAGCACTAAAATCTCCAGCATAAGCATTTACTGAAAGAAGTAATCCAACTGTTAGTGACAAAGTCTTTTTCATAATGAATCTCTCCTGATCTTCTTAATTGAAGTTTGAATGAGATTCGACCTTTGAAGATTTTGATTGTAAATTAACTACGCATTAGATGGAGTGAATCTTCGCGGCATTGACTTCAATGATGCTAATGTCATTCTTTTCCATCTTAAAAAGAATTCGAACACCACCATTGAGGCGCACTGTATAGTGATCAGCTTTGGCCTTTATTTTTTCCATGTGCCAACGACCTGGATTAGCATAGAGTTGTTGCAGTCCAGATTTATCCGACATTAAGGTCATAAATTCTTCGTAGTGTTTTTTAAGCACTGGTGAGAGTTGAGAAATTTCTTTATCCGCTTTTTTTGTAGAACTATAATTAATGGGTTCGCGCGGTGGTTGTTTAACTTGAACCTGAACATCAGGAACTTCAGCATTATGCTTCTTAAGAAGATCTTTTAATGTACGATCACTGAGCTTTCCAGAATTCGAGAGCGAACCATACTCTTCCCAAAATTTTAAATTATCTGCAAGTTTAGGATCTGTAAGAAGCTTCATGAGATTGCAATCAATCGCATGGACATTAAAAATAATTAAAAATGTGAATATGATAATTTTAAATCGCACAGCTTAGTGACTCCTTAGCTGTCTGCTTAGAAATTTTTCCACGTTGGGAAAGCTCAAGAAGTTTTTTTAATCTTTGAAGTTTAGGAAGTGTCATCGTGACTAGTTTAGTGATGGCCAGACCTGCTCCTGCACCTGTAGCTGCCATGAGGACTTGGGAACCTACATCTCCAATCATTCGACATCCAATATCCAACATGTCCTGAACTGTGAGTCCTGTCATCGTTTTATAAAAACTTTGAAGTTCCGAAGTTAAATTCGTCACTAAATGTTTAAGCTGATCATAATTCTGTTTCATCTCTGTCCACATTTTTTTTGGATCACTGAGATTCGTGAAAAACTTTTTTATATCCTCAACATTTCCCTCGGCTCCTTTTAAGGCCATTAGAGCACACTCTCCTAATTTTTTTACAAGCAAAGATTGATTAATTTTTTCGCTAACCTGTTCAAGAGAAGAAAAACTATTTTTTACTGTTTGCTCGCAAACAATCTGATCATTCGCCACCGCGGCCGGGATGAAAAAATCCATGAGAGAAAATGAAACTTT
>CAMLRB010000293.1 GCA_946482295.1 uncultured Bacteriovorax sp.
TCATCGTGGACAGTACTCAAGGCGCAGAAGCAATCAAACGTCTTCACCGTACATTTATTCATTAGGATTTTCATGAAAGTAGCATTGCTCGGAAAAGGAAAAACTGGCGGTAAAGTTCTGGAGATTTTAACAGAACAAAAAATTCCGCACACAGTTTTTGATTCAAAAAACATTCCGACACTTGAAAAGTTAAAAGGCCATGACGTGGTTATTTCTTTTTTTTCAGGAGAAGTTTTTGGTGAATATGTGCCGATGCTCATTGAATCTCGTATTCCAGTTGTTACTGGATCTACGGGATACAAGTGGCCTTCAAAGTTTAATGAAAAATTAGTGGCCAATAAATGCCGCTGGATTCATGCCACAAACTTCTCTCTTGGCATGAACCTCGTTCAGCAAATGATCTTCATTATGGCCGAGGCCAAAAAAATTCTCAGCAATTATGAATTCTCACTCAATGAAGTTCACCATACAAAAAAACTGGATGCCCCCTCAGGAACGGCCCTTTCCTGGAAAGAATGGACAGGTCATGATTTCAACATTACCAGCGAGCGCATTGGTGATGTGATCGGCATTCACGAACTCAAACTCAAAACAAAAACAGAAGAAATCACTCTCAAACACGAAGCTCTTGATCGCAAAATTTTTGCTGAAGGCGCTCTGTTTGCGGCCCATAAAATCATCAATGACAAAAACTTTCCGGAAGGACTCCATCTCTTCCAGGACATTGTTAAAAAGGAATTATCGCTATGAAAAATCTAAATGAGTATCCTCTTTGGACCGCAATTGTAACTCCGATGAATGAAGACTCTACAGTTGACTTCACTTCATTTGAAAAAATTCTTAAGGCCCAGGAAGCAGCTAAAAATGGTGTCGTCATTCTTGGTTCAACTGGCGAAGCTCTCAATTTATCAAAAGATGAATGCAAAAAAATTCTAGAATTTGGATTGAATTTAAAACTCTCCGTTCCTGTCATGACAGGAATTGGTGGCTTTAATCAAAAAGACACTCTCGAATATGTAAAATACCTGAACACTCTACCTCTTGATGCTTACCTCGTCGTCACTCCGCTTTACGCTAAACCAGGTGAGTTCGGTCAAACTGAATGGTTTAAATCAATTCTCGATTTAGCAGTTAAGCCTTGTATGCTTTACAATGTTCCAGGCCGCACAGGCGTAAAGATGAATTTCAAAGCAATCGATAATTTAAAAGACCACAAAAACTTTTGGGCCATCAAAGAAGCATCTGGCTCACCGGAAGATTTTGCGAAATACCACGCGGCAGCTCCTAAAGCACGCATGTACTCAGGTGATGATGGAATGGTTCCTGATTTCAAACCGCACGGATGTGTGGGCCTTGTTTCAGTCGCTTCCAACTCATGGCCTTCTGAAACTCGCGCCTATGTTGTGAAAACTCTCGAAGGAAAACTCTCAGCGGCCGAAGCAGAGCTTTGGAAAAAAGCATGCGATACTTTATTTATTGCTGCTAATCCAGTGCCGGTAAAAAATCTTATGCACGCTCAAGGACAAATCAAAACAAAAGTTCTGCGCTCACCGCTTGATCACCGCGACCTTGCGGACAATACGCCGGTGCTCGATGCAGATAAAAAAATTAAACAATGGTATAAGGAGACAATCTAATGGGTTGGGAAGAAGTATTAGCAGATTTAGAATCCGGCAAAGTCCGTTCGGCCAATTTTGTGAATGGAAAATGGGTCGCTAACACGGAAATCAAACAAGCGATACTGGAAGCTTTCAAAGCAGGAGTTCTTGCAGAAGAAAATGGCTTCGTAGATAAACACAATTTAATGCCGCAAAAATTCACAGTGGATCGCGGAGTACGAATCGTTCCAGGCGGAACATCTGTTCGTCGCGGATCTTATATTGCAAAAGGTGTCATCATCATGCCTCCGTCATATATCAATGTTGGGGCCTATGTTGATGAAGGGACAATGGTTGATTCCCACGTTTTAGTGGGATCATGCGCGCAGATTGGTAAAAAAGTTCACCTCTCAACTGCTGTGCAGATTGGTGGAGTTCTTGAACCAGTGGGTGCTGCTCCGGTTATTATCGAAGATGAATGTTTCATTGGAGCAGGTGCCGTCATCGTCGAAGGAATTCAAGTCAAACGTCGTGCCGTTATCGCTCCGGGCGTGATCCTCTCTAAGGGAATTCCAGTGTATGACGTCGTTAACGGAAGAGTTCTTGAGAAAGGAGAACCAATCCCTGAAAACGCGATAGTCGTTCCGGGAAATCGCCCAGTAAAAGCGGAAAACACGTGGGCACACGACTTAGGTCTTACTCTCCAATGTGCCATTATCGTGAAGTATAGAGACGAAAAGAGCGAAACTTCGTTGGTTCTCGAGGACTTCCTCAGATAGTCAGTCTAAATAAGACTGTGCTGTTCTTGTGACAATTGTTTTACAAATTACTCGACCTCTTCCCGCTATCATTTAGTTAACAACTTATGCTAGCTGAAGAGGTTTTTTTATGGCGGCTGCCAAACTTTTATTGAAACGATTGGATTGGATCAATACTGCGTTTCTTATTCTCACTCCCCTTTTTGCGGTTATTTTATCCGCCATCTATTTCAAAAATAATGGCCTTCAATGGTCACAAATCGCATTGGCCCTGGGGTTTTATTTCATCACAGGGATGTCAATCACTGGTGGATACCACCGCCTCTTTTCGCACAAGACATACAAAGCAAATGCTTTAGTCAAATTTATCTATCTTTGTTTTGGGGCCGCAGCTTTTCAAAACTCAGCATTAAAATGGTCTGCAGATCATCGCATTCACCACAGACACGTTGATCACGAAGAAGATCCTTACAACATCAATAAAGGCTTTTTCTGGGCCCACATTGGCTGGATTTTCTTTAAAGAAGAAGAGCGCGCGATGGAAGCCGCTTTCCCAAAAGATCTCACAACAGATAAACTCGTTATGTGGCAACACCGTCACTATATGAAAATTGCCGTGTTCATGGGGCTTATTCTCCCTGCGATCATCGGACACTTTTTAGGTTCAGCTCTTGGTGGATTTGCACTCGCTGGCGTTTTAAGATTAGTCGTCGTTCACCACTGTACATTCCTTATCAATTCACTTTGCCACGTGGTTGGTTCTCGTCCTTACACAGACACGAATACAGCTCGTGACAGCGCTTTAATGGCGTTATTCACATACGGTGAAGGCTACCACAACTATCACCACTATTTTCCAACAGACTACCGTAACGGCATCCGTTGGTATCACTTCGATCCAACAAAATGGATGATTCGTGTGATGAGCTGGATTGGTTTTGCTTCTGACCTTAAAAAAGTTCCGGAAAAACTAATCG
>CAMLRB010000294.1 GCA_946482295.1 uncultured Bacteriovorax sp.
CATAAAATTTTTGTAAATGATTTTCAGGCCAAAGGATATGACCCTCAAATAGCATATTTTTTGTCATCGGCAGTATTAATTTTAGCTCCTTTTTACCAAGTAGTCTTGCACAGAGGAAGTTTAAAAGATGTATGGAATCGTTCAAAGAAGATAATTAAATCATTTAGCTTCTTGGAAGAATGTCAGTTTAAAGTTGAAAATTTATATCTTTTCGTATTTTTTGAAATTTCTGTTCTGTTCAGTTCATTTTGGTTTTCTAATTTTCATGCTCAGCAGATATGGGAAGCTTATAATAGCATCATAAAATGGATATAATTCAAAAATCCTGCTGTTAGAATAATCAAAATCTTGTAAATAGACTAAGCTCAACAATGGGTTATTCACTTGTGAATAGATTCTAAACTTTTAAAATTATAAGAAATTTGTTGAAAATACTGTAACCAAAAGTATATTACCCAATGATAAAATTAGAGAAGGCCCTTATTAAGTTCTTTCTCCAAATCAATATCCATCAATTCTTTGAAAATTTTCTGGCAGTCACTAGTTTTAACTCAAGTAGAAATTTTTTAGAATCCTTAGTGATAAATTTAACTTTAAGAATGGAATTTTTTCCACCAAAGGCTGCACCTAGTAATCCAATAGGTCCAAGTAAAACTGTTCCAATAGCTGCATTCTTAATACGTTGACCTGTATCACTTGAAGTTTCTTCTTCATGAACAATTTCTACAGATTCAAGATCACCTTTAAAATAATCTATACGTTTTCCAATTAATCCTTCTTTTAAACTAACTTGAATGCGTGGCTTGCTTAGAATAGTTTTATCAAAAAATTAATGTGAAGAACTTCACTTGAATAGCCTTCTGTTGCTAAAATTTTAAAACCAAGCAGTGCCATAATTTTCCTTCTAAATTTTAAAGTTTAAATTCAACTATATTAGAAAATAATTCTAAAGATCGTAACTAAAACCAATGTGACCATTCATTGTGCAGGTCCCAGTACAACTTGAACTTCTTTTGAGAACAAAAATTACCTTATCCTTATCAGCTGCAGGTGAGTTGGAAATAAGGTCAGATTGATAATAAGCATCCCCAGCATCCATAGTCCAAGTGATTGCAGGATTTAAAGTTGAGCAACTTTGAAATTGAAAGTAATTGGCCAATTTAAGAAACTTCCAAACTTGAATAAAAGAGTCATACTGGAAAAAATCTTTGAGAGAATCGTAATCAAAGGCTCAGAAATAATTTAGTTACACATTTATGATGACATTTTTAAGGGTGAAGGGTGGAATTTAGGGAAAAAAAATGCCACTAGTTCAACTAGTGGCTTAAATGGTGGGTCAACCGGGACTTGAACCCAGGACCACCCGGTTATGAGCCGGGAGCTCTAACCAACTGAGCTATTGACCCCAATAATGGTACAAAACAGTCTGAATGGTATCTCCTGGGGACCCTTTTTTCAATCATAAAGATTGAAGACAAATGCTTTCTGCCTTAAACTTTTCTTCATGATAAGAGCTTTTTTCATTCTTGGCGCTGCGGTGATTCTGCAGTCATTTGTCCTTGTTTCAACGGCCGAAGCAAAGATCGGACTCAAAGTGAGTTTGATTTATAAGAAAGGTATTGGAAAAGGATTCTTTCTTTCAACTGAGCAGCATAGCATTCAGCAGGTAGATGATCGTGAACAAGTCATGATTCAAATGAAAAATGGCATTAAAGCAGATATCTCGGCTTTCTATGTTCAAAGTGTTCACGAGTATGGGCCTTCTGGTTTTGTGCGTATAAAGGGAGATCTCTACAACGTTCAGGGAAAAATCGTGAAGACGTTGAATGAGCCAAATCTTGATATTTATCTTGGACAGACCAAATCAATAACTCATGTTGAGCGAAATGCTGAACAAATCGAACTCATCATCACACCAGTTTCTCTTTAAGGATTCTTTGCATGACAAAAGATCGCGCTGACAAAGTTTTAGTTGAAGCCGGTCTCATCAGCACACGTTCACAGGCGGCTCTTTTGATTGAAGAGGGTGTCGTTTTTTATCAAGACAAAAAAGTTGAAAAAGCTTCACAGCAAGTTGAAGTTAATGGTCTAGAAGTGAGAAAAGAGACACAGTATGTATCTCGAGGAGCACATAAAATGGAAGGAGCACTCGCACGATTTGGAGTAGCGGTGAAAGATCTGGTTGTTGCTGACGTTGGAGCTTCGACAGGGGGATTCACGGATTATATTTTAAAAAATGGGGCTAAAAAAGTTTATTGTATCGATGTTGGTCATGATCAGTTGGCCGCTTCATTAAAAAGCGATCCGCGTGTGGAAAATCACGAAGGCGTGAATATAAAATTCCCATTCGAGTTAAGTGAAAAAGTGGATTTAGCAGTAGTCGATCTCTCTTTTATTTCACTCAAACTCGTTTTGAAAAATATTTTTGATCTTGTAAAACCTAACGGAAAAGTTATCGCGCTGGTGAAGCCTCAGTTTGAAGTGGGACCATCTGGTGTTGATAAAAATGGAATTGTTAAAAGTGAAGGGCATCGCCTCGTCATGTTACACGAGCTGAAAGAATGGTGTCGCACACAGGGGTTTGCAGTGAGTGGACAATGTGATTCACCTATCCTTGGAAAAAATGGCAATAAAGAATATTTCTTTTATTTCGATCGAGGCGCTAAATGAAAAGTCTGTGTGTCTTTTGTGGATCAGCTCCTGGTAAATCACCTGAGTATGTGGAAGTCGCCCGTCGCTTAGGGGAAATGCTCGCAGAAAATGATGTCAGACTCGTTTATGGTGGAGCCACAATCGGAGTCATGGGTGCTGTCGCCGATGGTGTTCTTAATAAAGGCGGAAAAGTTATCGGTGTTATTCCTCAATCACTTGTTGATTACGAAATTGCTCATCCAGGACTCAGTGAACTTCATGTCGTAAGTGGCATGCACGAGAGAAAAGCGATGATGTATGAATTGTCTGATGCTTTTATATCGTTACCTGGAGGTATGGGGACTCTAGATGAAATGTTTGAAATTCTCACTTGGGCCCAACTCAAATATCACAACAAACCTTGTTACATCCTCAATCAAGGGGGATTTTTTGACTCGCTGCTGTCTTATTTAAAACATGCTCATCAAGAAGGATTCATCAAAGAAGCCCATATGGAACTTCTAAAAGAAATAAAAGATATCGATGAGCTTCAAAAACTCCTCTTAAAGTGATTGTTTCGCAGGGCTTAAAAAATTGCCAAGCTTTTGAAAATACCCTATAATTTCATTTTCAAACGACATAGAATTTTTTCGCGATCGACGGGAGAGTCATGACTAGATTGATTGTTTTTTTAAG
>CAMLRB010000295.1 GCA_946482295.1 uncultured Bacteriovorax sp.
AAGATGACCTGAGAGCTGATCGCCTTCTACCCATGGCATAAGCGATTTTACATAAGCTATTTTTTCATCAATATCTTTTTGAGCGACAATATATTCTTTTGAAAAAGAATTACCACGGACAATTTTTCTTTCTTTACGAAGAAGATCACTCTGTTCTTCTAGTGAGGCTAACTCATGCATCCCTGTCATAGTGAGATCTAAAACCTCCGCGATTGAGGAACCTTTGTGGCAATTTGTTAACTGTCGACAAAAAGTTGAATGTTCCACTGAGCAATTTATATCTGAAAGCGGAGGATTATTTGTAATCAAGTCAATCTCTGCAATTGCTTCGAGTTTATTTTTTTGGTGTTTATCAAGTCCAATATGTAAACCATGCAAATAAGAAACTATAGTTTTAACTTCCTCTTCTCGAGTTCGACTCAGTTTTTTTCTCGCAAGACATGAATTAAGTTTACCAATGGAAACACGAAAGGAATGTTTAGCTGATTGACCAAGCTGCTCATTAAGGTCATTTATGTTAGTATTAAGGGGATTTTTGTGGGCCAAACAAGTGTCCATCATTTTTGACCCAACAATCATTGAATAAAGTGAAGCCGTCAGTGTCTCATTGATTATGTGATCATAAAGTTCAGGACAACCACTTTCACTTACTGCACATTCAGCGCATGTTGAAAGATTCCGATTAGGATCAAGTCCTGTTGGTGAACCCAAAATATCAATTTCAACCTGGGCAAATGTAGGCCCTGCCAAAATGAAAAATATGCATAGAAAGAAATTTTTCATTTATTCTATCTATATCCTATGTGCACACCCATTATATAAGTTGTATCGCTTTCTGATTTAATAATCAGTTTGCTTCCTTTCATATTTTTCTCATCGCAATCGGCCGGTGAAGCAATTAACATTCCTTCAGGTGGAACATTCTCACGATTCATCATCCATACAGTTGTACCATCTGGTTTAAGAATACCGACACTAAGTTTCGCCCAGCCTGACGTTCCCCATCCTCCATCATGATTTTTAACTTCATCCGGATGACTATCTCCACATGCAATATCGACTGAAGTAATTTTTTTGCCTTCCACAAGTTCAATCACTAATTCTTGGCCAGGGCCAAGCTCTTTCGCCCCTGGAAACTTTCCCTTAAAAGCTTGTCCTCCACCAAGAGCGTACTTTTTCTCTTTTCCTTCTGGCATGAATTTAGTGCCCTCTGAAAAAATTTTTTCTTCTTTGGTTGTTTCTTTGAAAGGTTCTATTTTTAATGTCATTTCACCAACCAGAACTTGATCTTTACCCACTGATTCAACGACCATTGCTTCCGGATAGAGAGGATCGGTGCTTTCATGATTTGTTCTTGTATCAACATGACCAAATGAATTCCAATCATAGAGATTTTCCATTTCTAAAGATGTTCTAATCTCTGCGAATTTTGCCCCTTTATTTCCGCTCGACATTCCTTTCCAGTATCGAAGATTTCCTTTGGTCGCAACCTGAACTGAACTTAATCCAGGTTTTTCATCCCATGTTCCGGGCTTCCAACCTGGTATATTTTCTTGACGATGACCAAGAACCATAAAGCGAACCGCTCGCTCGCGATATTCTGGAGGAATATGGAAATAGAGTGCCTCTCCTGGATTCATTTTGTATTCTGGAATTTTATAAGTGACAGTAGAGCAAGACTTCTGAGTTGGTTCTAAAAAATATTTTACAGCATTATGTTTATGTTCTATTGCAAGTGCCTTTAACTCGGCCAATTTCATGTCATCGCTCACCTTCACAAGTTTTGAAATATTCTCATCCTTAATCTCATGTGGATCACAGACGACTTCTGAATAAAGCACGTTGCTCTGTACGCTGGTTAAAAGGAAACTGAATAGTAAAAGTAAAGCTTTCACTCTTGAACTTCCTCAAGAACATAGACGAACGCTTCCCCTTGGCGTTTAACATTGAACTTCATTCCAGGTGGACACAAAAACTCATCTTCACTTTTAACCTGAGAAATAGGTGAAATACCAACACAGCTTTTTGTTTTCATTATAAACAGCGCCTGCTTAAGGGGATTCGAAGGATCATGCTTGGGCATATAACCGGAGAACGTTTTAGCGACATTAATATCACCTGTCGTCGACATAAAACCTTTATCAAGTACAAAATTTTTTGCGTTTGAATTTAGTCCGTCTAGCACAGCTTGAGGCAGGCCTTTTGTTCCTCTAAAAAGAACTTGCGCTTCATTTTTCGGATCATTTTTTCGAATGGCGTTTAAACCCTCAATGATACTATTAACTCTTTCCTTTTCCTCATTAGTACAACTATCTTTTCTTAAGCATGAATTTAATTTGTAATAGTCCGAGCCAGTGTACCCCACAACTGCATCTTTTTTATCTGAATCAAGTTCTTTAAGTTTTTCATAGTCAGTTGTCACTCTCTGATAATTTTTTTTGACTTCATCACCAAGCAAAGTCGTTGTGCGATAAGAGACATATGGCTCATTAATATTACTTTTTATCCCTAGCTTAGACATTGGAACGTATTTCGGTTCGTTATTTTTAGTCATTATTAAAACATAGTTTGCATCATAACTTTCAATGATAGGCACATTCGGTTGTTTGGGTCCCGCAAAAGCTTTCACTTTTAATTGAGCATACTCATGAAGATTTTTTTGATTATTAGAAGGAAAGTCATAAGTTCCATCCTCTTTTTTAACAACTTTTGGATATCCCCACATCATAACTCCTCCCGAAGGAGTAAATTCTTCTTGAACTTCATAAATCTCTTTTAATTTTTTTTGAACCTTTGAGCTCTTTAATTTTTTTTCTTCCCCATCAAGAACTTCATCAATTTTCTTTTGAACTGCAGCTAATTTTTCTGGTGCCATCTCGTAATAAAATTTTCCATCTTTCGATTTTTTAAGGAGGAAATCAGGAAAATTCTTCATTTTGACGCCTTTTTCAGGATCGAGATCTCCTTTTCCTAAGAGCCATTCATTCTTCAAAGTGTTTTGCAAAGAGGCGATATTCAGTTTAACATGTTCATTTTGCATTTTTTGAGTTTGCTCCACTTGTTTGACCTCCAGCTCTTTCATCTGTGCCGACTTCTCGTAATAGTAGAGCCCCTTGTTATCTTGTTTAAGAATATAATATGGGTTTCCAGGATCTATGACCCCCTCAGGTGACGGTTCTCCTTTTGAAAATTTTTTAAACTTCTCACCAAGTTGAGTTTGAAAATCTTTATAAGCCTTTTTCATGCTAGCGGCATCTGCTAACCCATACATCGTAAAAGGGTCTGAATAAAGATCGCCTGATTCAAATTGAGTCTCTTCTGACT
>CAMLRB010000296.1 GCA_946482295.1 uncultured Bacteriovorax sp.
TGTATAAAAACTTTTCCGTTCGATTCATAATCGAATGAATCAAGAGCGAAACAAGTGGCCCCGAGTGCTCCAAGTTCTTCCGCAAAATGATTTTCACCCATCGGGCGATCTTGTGCGGCCTCAAGTAAAGATTCACTTTGAACAGTGATCACGTGTTCGCCATCAGAAACTTCGACAACCAAAGGTTCTCCGACAAAAGCGCGGGTCTTAATTGAAAGCGGAATTCTCTTTTTTTGATTTTTATCTTGATACGATTGCGAAAGTTTCTTTTCAACAACAGCATCGTGATTGAAGTATACTTTCATTCCTTCCGAAACTTTCTTTAAATCAAAATCTTTAGAGAATGAAAGTTCGAATGCATCAGACTTTATTTTCTTAACATCAAAGAGGTTTCCCCCAATTTCAATTTTTTTCCCGCGGACAAATCCTGCGAAAAGAACACCGTCCCCATTTTTGAGATCAGCTTTTGTTGAGGTAATGAGAACTGAACGTTGATTGATTTTCGATACAGATCCAATTTCGATTCCACGATGGGCACCGTACGTTCCATCAACTAACTGCTGATGATCCACTCCATGCAACCATCCCGAAAAAAATCCGCGACTGAAAGTCAGACTCATTTCTGTTTTTGCATTTTCAATCTCGCGTGGTTTGAGTCCTACGCGATCGATGGCCTGGCGGTAATTTTTTGCGGCCGAGGCCACATACTCCGGCGTCTTTAAACGTCCCTCTACTTTGAAGCTAGCTATTCCTAACGATAAAAGATTAGGAATCTCGGCAATTCCACAGAGATCCTTCGGCGAGACGAGATATTTAAGGGCCCCTAAGTCACGCTTTTCACCATCCACGATCATTTCGTATTCGAGGCGACAGCTTTGAGCACACTGCCCACGGTTAGCGGAACGACCACCAATAGATTCAGAGGTAAAGCATTGACCGGAATAGGCCACACAGAGAGCACCGTGAACGAACACTTCCAGCTCACACTCAGTCTTTTCTTTAATCGCTTTCATTTCAGGAAGAGAAACTTCGCGTCCTAAAACAAAACGTTTTATGCCCAAATCAGCGAGTAAACTCATCGCCTCATGGTTTGTGACAGTCATTTGAGTTGAGCCGTGTATAACTTGCTCTGGGTACATCTGGCGTACAATCTTCGCAAGGCCTACATCTTGAATGATGAGAGCATCCGGGCGTGTGGGTAAAACTTCTTTTAAAAGTTCAATGACTGCCGGCAACTCCGGTTCAAAAATAACTACATTAAAAGCAAGATTCACTTTCACCCCATAGAGGTGACAGAGATCGATCATTTCTTTGAGTTGTTCGGTGGTAAAATCTGTTGTTCTTCCACGAGCATTGAAATGAGGCATACCAACATAAATAGCATCTGCGCCATTGTGAATGGCCGCCAGGCACATATTCATGTCACCAACCGGTAACAAAAGTTCACTTTTTTGATTCTTTAACATAAGCTTTTAAGTGTTTTTAATTTCAATAATCTTCTGAGGAGATCGTTATGAAATATTTTAAGTCATTAGTCACTATTTTCGTTACAACAATTCTACTTTCTTCGTGCGGAATTCAAAGTATTCCAACGGCCCTTAACCAAGTAGAGGCCGATTGGGCCGAAGTTCAAAACCAGTACAAACGTCGCGCTGACCTCATCCCTAACCTTGTAAACACGGTAAAAGGATACGCTGGTCACGAAAAAGAGACACTCCAGGGAGTTATAGAAGCTCGTGCAAAGGCGACATCTGTTAATTTTACAGCGGATCAGCTTACAGAAGCAAACATGCAAAAATTCCAGCAGGCCCAAGCGGGACTATCGTCAGCACTTTCTCGTTTAATGGTAACCGTGGAAAAATATCCAGATTTGAAAGCAAATGAAAATTTCCGTGACTTACAAGCGCAGCTTGAGGGAACTGAAAACAGAATTACTGTAGCTAGAAACCGATATATTACCTCGATTAAAGAATTTAATAATCTTGTGACGGTTCCTCCGACATCGTGGACAAATTCACTCTTATTGAAACACTCTAAGAAGCCGCAGTTTGAAGTTGAAAATCTCCCTCAAGCTCAAAACGCTCCAGCGGTTCAATTCTAATGCGCGCCCTGGCGTTTTTAGTTTTCAGTTTTTTTTCGCTATCGCTTTTTGCGATGGAAGTTCCGGCCCTCACTGGGCCGGTCGTCGACGAAGCGCAATTTTTAAGTCGTAGTGCTCATGCTGCGATTTCAAATGCACTCGTCAATCTCAACCAACAAAAAGGGATTCAATTTCAGGTGTTGGTTATAGACAAACTCTTAGATGAAACAATCGAAGGGTATTCCATTAAAGTTGTCGATGAGTGGAAACTAGGAAAAAAAGGCGAAGACAAAGCGGCCCTCTTTCTCATTTCTCTTGAAGACAGAAAAATGAGAATTGAAGTGGGACGTGGACTCGAAGGAGAGATTACAGATCTCACCTCTCGCCGAATTATTGAAGAAGTAAAACCTTTTTTTCGCAATCAAGATTATGACAACGGCGTGGCCTTGGGTTTAACACTCATGGCACGCGCTGCTGGCGTAGAGCTTAAATTTGCTGAAGGTTCCGTTCGTCCGCGCCATCAACGTCGCATTAGTTCTTCTTTCATTATGATCATACTTTTTATCGTGATCGCTTTTCTTCAACTCTTTACTCGCAGAGGACGTCATGGGATGTACTCTAGCGGATACGGCGGCCACGGAGGATGGAGTGGTGGCGGAGGTTTTGGCGGAGGTGGTGGATCATCAGGTGGTTCCTGGGGCGGAGGCGGCGGCGGTTTTTCCGGCGGTGGCTCTTCTGGTTCTTGGTAATAAAAAATTTAAGGATTAAAAATGATTTCAGAAAAAAATAAAAAACACATTCGTGAAATAATCGCTCAAGCTGAAAAGAAAAGTCATAGCGAATTAGTGCCTATGATTGTATCCAGCAGTGACATTTACCCAGCAGCGCATTTTAGAATGGCCATCATTGTCTCATTTCTTTTTTCACTCGGCCTTTACTTCTCGCCTCTCTCAATCATTAATCCTATTTATTATTTGTGGATTCAAATTCCCGGACTGTTATTAGGTTATTGGCTTGGACGTTTTCCGTTTTTTCAACGACTGCTCGTCACTAAAAATGAAATGGAGTTTGAAACGCGCCAGCGCGCTTACGAAGCTTTTTTTGATCACAGCATTCATGCCACAAACGATCATAATGGAGTTCTTATTTTCATATCTTTGATGGAGAGAAAAATTCACATCGTTACAGATGTGGGAGTGAGAAAGAAAATTGAACAAAAAGTTTGGGATGAACT
>CAMLRB010000297.1 GCA_946482295.1 uncultured Bacteriovorax sp.
TGTAGGGTTGGCAGATGAACTCTGTGTGACCGTTTTAGTGCCTTTACAGGCCGAAGCAAGGGCCAGAAGGAGAGTTAAGCAGGTGAATGTCTTTAGCGACTTCATTCCCTTATTATCGGGCCTTTTCAGCACGGTATTGAGGGCGAAATCGGGTCTCCCTAAAATATGTGGAGACCCGCTATTAAAGACGAGTGATTACTTAGTGTTGGCCTTTTTGTGGTCGTTGAGGAAGGCCTCTAAACCATTTGCAGTTAGGGGGTGTTTATAAAGGCCTTTGACGACATTTAAAGGCATGGTCCCTACATCTGCACCTAAGAGCGAAGCTTCGCGAACATGGGCCGCATGGCGGATTGAAGCAGCGAGGATTTTCGTCGTGTAGCCGTAGTTATCATACACTGTGCGGATCTCGTTGATGAGATCATTTCCGTTGTGGCCGATATCATCAAGTCTTCCAATGAATGGAGAGATATAAGTCGCGCCAGCTTTTGCGGCCAAAAGAGCTTGGTTTACTGAAAAACAAAGTGTGACGTTTGTTTTGATATTTTTCCCAGTGAAATATTTGCAAGCAGCGATTCCAGCTTCAGTAAGTGGAAGTTTAATAACAACGTTTTTATGGATTTTTGCAAGTTCTTCACCTTCGCGTTTCATTCCTTCAAGATCAGTTGCAATAACTTCTGCTGAAATTGGCCCGTCGATGATTTCTGAAATTTCGCGAATAACGTCTTCTTGCTTGCGACCGGTTTTAGCGATGAGGGAAGGGTTCGTTGTCACCCCATCAATAATACCCAACGAAACTGCTTCTTTAATTTCTTCGATGATTCCTGTGTCTAGAAAAAATTCCATTTTTCTTCCTCCTTAGTCTGATAAAAATGCCTCCTGAGCTTACTCCTGACATCTTTTTTCATCAACATTTTTCCCACTTGAGCGCATTGCTCTTTTTTGAGTTAACATGAAAGGATGAAATCTTTGATTTTTACCCTTATGATCACAATAGGAACTTCGGCATTTGCCGTAGAGGACTCCGCACCTAAAAGGGTGCGAATGGGTTCTAGTTTACCCCAAAAAAATCTCGTTCTTGATACAGATTCTTTCTATGATCAGAAATTTGATTATTCGAATTTTTCCGGTAGGGTCACGGACCGGGATAAAACCGCTTCCATCGTTAAAGTTTCAAGCGAAAACAGAAACGTAAAATTTTTTCGTGCCGGGGATCTCGTCGAATTCAAAGTTCAAAGTTTGCAGGAAAAAGATTTTTGTCAGGGATTTGTCCGCAGTATCGAAGATCATTATTTCGTCATGTATGTCAAAGATATTAATCCGTGTTATTCGGCCGACGATTATTTTAGAAGGGGAACGGTTCTCATCATGAGCTCTCCAAAGCTTGCTGAACGTGTTCGCGAAGCTTCGGTTTATCGTGCTTCACTAATTGATAAGAAAAAAGATTTTATGGTCCAGTTAAATGGCATCAACAGCGATATTTGGAATTTTGAAGAACAAAAAATTCAAGTGGCCTCGGAATACGATCGCCGTATCGCGGAAATTGAAAAAGAAAAAACAAAAGCTCTTGATGAGCTTCTCACCAAAAGAAATGATCAAGTCAAACTACAACGTGAACTTGCCTTTCGACTCGACAACATCGACAAAGAACTTGGATTTTACCGTGTGGAAAAAGAAGAGTTGCTGATCGATCGCTGGCACATGGACCAGGATCTGGGTTACCCCGTTTACAAAAGACCTGAAGAATTGCGTCCTCGCCCTGAACCTAATGAAAGAATGTTGGAATAAAAAAAAGGGGCCTTTTGGGCCCCTTTTTTTAGTTCATTTTTTTTGAGTTGTTGAAGATGTCTTCAAGAATTTCCTCGTTGTAGAGGAAGTTCGGTGCGTGCTCTAAATACAACTTAAGGTCGTACGAAGGAGCAAGTCCAAGCCATTCTTTGATAAGAGTTGTGCTCTTTTCTTGTTGAATCCATTTAAAGATACACGCCTGACGAAGTGACTTTGGCGTCAATGTGATCATCAGCTTATTGCGGTAGTCTTCGAAAATGATTTCAATTCCTCTTGGGCTTAGACCTCCAGAGATAATTCTGTAAGGGTTAGCATAGAAGAGTAGATTGTCGAAAGTGATTTGCGATTTTGCTTTCATCTCATCAAGGATGAGTTGGTATTCAGCATAAACTCTTTCGAAAATTTTCGGAAGAACAACAGTGTAAGCATCACGTTTCGGGTGGTGGATAAGCACACGTGCTTCTCCGTTTACGAAAGTGATGTCTGAAGCTTTAAGTTCTGAAAGATCAGAAACTTTTAAACCTGCTCCGAAGATCAGAAGGAAAAGAATTTGGTTTCTTTTAGAAAGCAATTCTTGAATTTTATCATTTGAGTGTGACTCTTCTACTAGGTAAGTCCAAAGAGTTTTAACGTCGATGAATGGAGTTGGACGTGGAATGTCCAAAAACTTCGGTGAGGTTGGAAGTTTTCTCACTGGGTTTGAGGCCACAAGGGACTTGTTAAGAAGAAAGTCGAAAAAAATTCTAAGAGCTTGAACTCTTCTTCTACGTGAGTTGTCTGAAGAATATTTCTTTTCTAAATATTTTCCATAATTCGTAACAAGGGCCTGATCGAAGTTTTTCACTTCAACTGATGCATACTCAGTATTGAGGTAAAAGTTAAAGCAATCAAGGTCAGTCTTATAGTTTTTAAGCGTGTTCTGGCTCTTTCCTTGGGCGCGTAAATTGCGATAGAACTCCTGTTGAAGTTCAAAAAGTTCTGGGGAAGGAGTGCTCGTAATACCCGCCAGGATCGCTGGATCCACCGCTGGGGTCGTACTTGCTTGTGTAGGGTTAAGATTCGTCATAAACGTCTGGTCCTTTTTATTAAAAAGTGAAAAAGTGTGTGTGTGAGGACTAATTTCAAAGCTTTAGGTGGTGGATAGTATCGTACTTGGGTAAATTGTACAACCAGAAAAATCCTTTCCTTGATAACGCTCCTAACAAGTGATAAAACGCGACACGTTCTTACAATTGAATAAATAGTGGGCCATATGGTGCAAGAGACGACCTTTAATTCAGCATATCAAGCAGATGGGAGTGAAAATATTTTATCTCCCCATGTTTGGCTTGATGCAGTTTATTCTGAGGCGTCACACAAAAAAATAGATCAAACCCACTTCTGTCATCTCCTAAAGACATTTCTTTCATTCACTTTTTTAGAAAAAGAATTAAATTATTCTTTTTCAGACCGCCAAAACTTGGCCCAAAGTTTTTATCAAACGA
>CAMLRB010000298.1 GCA_946482295.1 uncultured Bacteriovorax sp.
TGCTTGCGGTGATTTCTTTTAGCTTGCTGTATGCGTTTTCAATGTCGTCGTTATAAATGAGAAAATCGTAATCGTTTTTTCGTAGTAGTTCACTGCGAGCGTTCATCAAACGGATGTTGATGATTCCTGTAGTTTCAGTTCCGCGATTGCGAAGGCGTTTTTCAAGCTCTTCAACTGAAGGTGGGCTAATGAAAATGACATTTGCTTTTTCGCCGAAGTATTTTTTCATTGAGTCTGTGCCCTGAACATCGAGATCAAAAAGCAAATTTTTGCCTTCAGCTAAACACTGCTCAACAAACTTTTTACTCGTTCCATAGTAGTTGCCATGAACTTCTGCCCACTCTAGAAACTCATCACGCTCACGCATGCTGAAGAACTCTTCTTTGCTAATGAAGAAATAACTTTGACCATGAACTTCACCCGCACGCATAGGCCTGGTGGTAAAGGAAACTGATTCAACCAATGAAGGTTGATCGACTTTAAGTCGTTTGATCATAGTTGATTTGCCCGTTCCAGAAGGAGCGACAATCACAATCAATTTTCCCGTGGAAGCTTCTTTATTCAATGTTAAGCCCTTGCTCCCTGATTTTTTCAAGTTGCAGTTTCATTTGAACAACTGCATCTGAAATATCCTTCATAGTTGACTTCGACCCTATAGTATTTGTCTCACGTCCAAGTTCTTGAACGAGGAAATCTATTTGTCTGCCAACCTCATTAGTTGATTTTAGAAGATTTTGAAATTTTTCCAAGTGGGAATGAATGCGATTAATCTCTTCGTGGATATCCATTTTTTCCAAATAAAAAACCACTTCCTGAAGCAAGCGACTTTGTTCGACGTTGATCAGGGATTTATATTCATCCACTCTCTTCTTTAATTTCTCTTCTACATTAGTTTTAAAATGTTCGGCATTTGCTTCAACAGTCTTGAATTGTGTTCGGTAAATATCGAGGTGTTTTTCGAGAACCTTGATTAATTTACCGCCTTCACTGATGCGCGATTTCTGCAATTCTTCCAAAGCGCCTTTGAAGGCCTTTGTGACCATTACCGAGAGTTCAGCTTGATTGCTTTCATCTTGCTCGATCAGAAACTCTGAACGGAGAAGATCTGTCATGGATAGAGTGGGTGTAACACCTTTCCCCTTTACCATGCCTTGAACCTTCTCGATAAATTGAGAAATTTTCTTTTCATCAAGATCATCAAATTTATTTTTGTTTTCACCACGCTTAACATTTACATAAACATCAAAACTTCCGCGTGAAAAAAGATCGCTCAATTCTTTTTTCAATTCAATTTCCATTGAATTGAGAGTTGAAGGCATCTTAAATCTGATGTCTTTGAAGCGATTGTTCACACTTTTAATTTCGACGGACACGACGAAATTTTCAGATTGCTGAGCAGATTGACCGAAGCCGGTCATTGATTGTGCTGTCATAGTCCCTCGGAGCTTATAAGTGAAGTTTGCCGAGGATACGACTTTTTGATTTAGAGATCAAGGGCCCAACCTTGAACCTTTCCTCCCTCAAAATAGACTTGCTTTAAGCTTCCGTCCTCTCTGAAAGACCAACGTTCATTTTGGTTTGCTGGATTTCCGGCGATCTCAACTTTGGCCGGTTTTCCCCAGGCCTCTACGACATCAGATTTTTCCATTCCCAAGTAAAGTTCACTGGCGTGAATCGATCTCTTTTGAACGATATTACTTCGCAATTCCATTTCCTGACGGTAGTCCGCTTTCAATGTTTTAATGTACGAATCTCGTTCATATGAATCGAGGCTCAAATAATAAAGTTTATCGGAATCCGTGAGTAAATAGCGTTGGTTGTTAGCATAATCTAACATCTCTTCTTCAGTGAGTGTGCCTTCTTTTTCTAGAAGTTCCTCTCTTAAGGAAGCAGATTCACGAGTCTTGGCGCTGGTGCGTTTGCTCGCAGGGGTTCGGGCCATCATCTCTTCTCGGCCAATATGGCGTTCGCCGTCATCTCCTCCGACAATCGGAAAATCTTTGC
The DNA here is from genome assembly GCA_946482295.1 of uncultured Bacteriovorax sp. The sequence continues at coordinate 2,005 of CAMLRB010000298.1, forward strand.
CCGGAGAATAAAAAGGATCACTTTCTCTTTCCATTTGTTCCATAAAAGTACGATCGGGAAGCATCAGCGCACACCCACTCGTTAGTGTTAAAATGCTGATACATAAACTTAATTTCAATAGACCTACTTTCATAAGACTCTCCTCACTCATTTCTCTTCCCGCTCTTCGTCACAAAGCGCTGGCCCTCAAAGTTTCGGCCCATCACTTCGCTAAATGTGGCAAAAAATGCTTCTTAAATGCTTCACCGAGTAAAAACATCAGGTTTCCTTAATAAAATTGCTTGGGTGTCCGATAAACAATTGAAGGAGACGACTAAATTGAACTTTCTAATTAAAATTGAAGAGGCCATGGATAAACTCATTCTTTCGCTCGTAGGAAAGTTTAAGGCCCTCACACCCTCATTTGTCTTTGCAATCTATCATTGGTTATTAGATTTACCTTCTCTCATCAAAAAACAATTTAAAGCAATCCAACCAAAACTGCGCGTGAAGTGGCTTAAGTTTATTGGCTACAGCGAACACTATACGAATCTTGTTCGAGGACATTTTGTAGGTTCACTCATCTATCTGCGTTCAGAAGAATTTAAAAAGAAAAACAAATGGGAATTGGTTTTCGGACCATTAAGAAAATTTAAAACAGATCCACTAAAAGCTTTCAGTGTTTCACTGGCCGTTACATTTTTTGTCGGTTGTGGTGTTCTCATTTTCCAAAACACGGCCAAGATTGTTGCGGGTACAAAATCTTTAAGGGCCCCTGCTTCCACTCGAGAAACTGAAGAACCTCTACTTGAACTTCGAAAAATAAAATACACGACAAAACTGCCTGCCGGACAAGAAATTAATGTCATTTTAAATGTAGAAATTCTCGCTAACACGCACGAAGATCTCGATGTTTTGATAAAGGGCGAAGAACAAATTCTTGAACACATCACTGCTTTTCCCATTAAAATTGATGAACTTCCCCTTCGCCCAGAAAATAAAAAAGAAATTGAAGAGAAAATGTTGCTTTCGCTTGCGCAAGATCTTCATGTAAAAGGATTAAAGTCTTTGCATATTAAACAAGTGCTGGATGGACGTCCTAAATACTTCATGCAAACAGAAAAGTTGCTAAGTTTCACTGATACAAATCTTCAACTTTTCCTCGAAGATACTCGACGCAATCGCCAAGTGTGGATTGATTTCACGGCACTTGCTTCAAATCGTTTTGTCATCTTGTATCTTAAAGAGCATCTAGTTCAGGTAAAAGATCACCT
>CAMLRB010000299.1 GCA_946482295.1 uncultured Bacteriovorax sp.
CTAAGAAGGTATATTTTGAGACAACCAGCAAACTTTTCATTGTTTAATCTTATAGATAATCTCTTCTAGAGTTAATTTATCTTTTTCCACTTCAATAATATTGATATTGGCCTTTATCAGATCCGATAGATATTGATTTTTCTCTGTCTCTCGTATTTTAACCACATCCAATTTATCATTTTCCAGATAGCTAATCGTATAATAATCATTGGAATTTTTATGAATTAATTCATCAATTGAACCTTCATAAATCAGTTTTCCTTTTTCAATGAAAACAACTTTATTACAAATCTGTTCAACGTCAGCAACGATGTGACTGCTAAAAAAGATTGTTACGCCTTGTTTGTTCAATTCAGAAAGAATGCTTTTAAAATCTTTCCTCCCCATAGGATCAAGGCCTGATAGAGGTTCATCTAGAACTAGAAAGGCTGGCTCATGAAAGATTGCACTCACAAAACCTAATCTCTGCTGCATTCCCTTAGAGTAACCTTTGATTTGTCGATCAAGAGCATGACTGATGGTCAGTCGCTCTGTCCACTTCTCTATTCTTACTTTCAGCAATTCTTTACTCAGTCCGTTCAATTTACCGGTATAAGTTAAGAACTCTCTCCCCGTGAGATGTTGATAGAGATACGCCCTTTCTGGAAGATAACCTATTTGGGAACGAATTGAGACGTTTGTATTTCCCAATGAAGAATCGAAAATGATCTTTCCGCTGGTTTGCTTGCTAAAATCCATCAGACATTTTATAAGAGTTGTTTTGCCAGCGCCATTAGCGCCTAAAAATCCTACTAAATCGCCTTTTTGAATTGAGAAGCTGACATCGGACAAAGCATAATGTTCTTTTTCCCAGAAGTTATTTTTAAATTTTTTAGATATTTTTTCGAAAGTAATCATTTATATGGCTATTATATATGATGTATGAAAAATGCAAACACATCACACACTCTCGTTTCAATTTTCTTTATCATTGCATTTTTGTCAGGCTCCATCTATTTCAAGTCACTCGCTGATAAACCTCTCCTTGTTGTTTCCAAGCAAGACTCGACACTCAATCTAGATTACAAAATTTGGGAATTTTTTAATATTGGCCAAAAGCGACTTATATCTTCTCTGATGTGGATTTCGACGATTCTTGAAAGCGACGTCGATCATTATAAAAAGCGCGATCTTAACAGCTGGATGTTTATTCGCTTTCAGACTATATCAATGCTTGAACCGATGTTCTATGAAAACTATGCATTCGGTGGGCCTTATCTTTCTATTGTTAAAGATGATCTTCCTGGAGCAAGTATCATCTATGACAAAGGCTTGAGTCTTTACCCAAATGATTTTTCACTTCTGAGAGATGCTGGGTTTCATTACTATTTTGAGCTGGGTGATTACGATAAATCTTATCCAATTTATAGAAAACTTCGATCATTCAAAAATGTGTCTCCGAGTATGATCGCAACAATGGCGAGGTTAGAATCTCACGAAGGTCGTTTAAAAGATGCTTTTGAAATTCTGCTTACCCGTTACAACACTATTGAAGATAAAAACTCAGCAATAGCAAAAAAAATATTCTACTACTTATACTCAATAAAATCCGAAATGGATTTAGAGTGTCTTAATACTAAAGACTCGAAAGAAAAATGCGAACAAATTGATCTGGAAGGAAATCCATATATTTTTGAAAATAATATTTACCGTGCATCGAAGCCTTGGACTCCATTCCGAACGAAAAGAAAGAAATAAAAAGGGCCTGAAAAACCAAGCCCTTTTATCGCAAATTGAATCTAATAATTAAAAACCACCAGGTGCATTTAGTAAGCTTTTTGCTTCTGTAATTGTCCATTTATCCATTAAAGCCGCTGATATGTTTCCAACGGCACCTGCCGTAAATGTCGTAGCGGTTGTTGCAGTAGTAGGCAAATCAGAAGAAGCTGGAACTGCAGAAGCACCCGACTTTAAGTGAGTAGTCGTTGGTGGTAAATGAGAAGCAGATGTACATGTTGTACGAAGGGCAACTTCAGTTGTATAACCAGCCGTGAATCCAACCCTGTAGTAACCTCTTGGAGTTGCTTCGTAACCCAAGTCACCAATACATGTTGCGTAAGCATCGAAGTCAGCCATTGAACCAACTTCTGTTGAATAAATGGCAGCTAACTGAATTTTTGCTTCAGATTGTTTAGCTTTAGCCTGATATTTTTTGAAATTTGGAACTGCGATAGCAGATAAAATACCAATGATCGCAACAACGACCATCAGCTCGATGAGCGTGAATCCCTTCGGATTCTTCAGTAACTTCTTCATAACACCTCTCCTATTTTGCCAAAATTAAGATTTGGCCAGTTGTATTCAAATCTGGCATTAAGAGCCAGGTTTAAATATTAGCTATAACTTTATTCTAAACTCGTTTTAAAAATTTATCTGATTTTTATACTAATCGGCTAAGAGCTTAACTTTCTTGAGCTCGATTTATTCTGCGCCACCGGCCGACATAAACATGGGCAAATACATGGCAACTAAAATGGTCGCTATGATACCCCCGAGTACAACAATAATTAATGGTTCGATCATCTTAGTACTGGATGTTACAAGATTATCAACCTCATCTTCGAAAACTTCCGCCACTCTCGCTAGCATCTGATCAATCTGTCCGGTCTGTTCACCAACACGGATCATTTGAGTAACCAGTTCTGGGAAATATTCGATTTTCATCAATGGTTCAGTGAGTGTCTTACCTTCAACGACTTTTCTTCTCACTTCCTTAATATCTTTAGCAATCACTGAGCTATCAAGAGTTTCAATACATATATCTAGAGCTTCAATTAAAGATACTCCTGCGCCAAGCAAAGTAGCGAGAGTGCTTGCGAACGAGCTTAGGTTTCCCTTTATAACGACCTGACCAAAAAGTGGTACACGCATACTGAAGTTATCCCACGCAATTTTACCAGTGGGTGTTTTAATATAGGACATAAAAAAAACGCCTCCAACAATAGCCGCTGGAAGCATAATAGGTGTGTAATTTCCCAAGAACGCAGAAGTATTAATTACAAACTGAGTAATCCATGGGAGCTCTTTTCCAGATTCCGTTAACATTGATGTAAATTGAGGAACAACGAAAACCATCATTGCCCAGATAACAATTGCTCCGATAATAATAACAACACTAGGATACATCATCGCCGATTTTATTTGCGATTTTGTTTTCTCCTGCTTCTCCATGTGAATAGCAAGCTTCTTGAGAATTTGAT
>CAMLRB010000300.1 GCA_946482295.1 uncultured Bacteriovorax sp.
AACTGAAATGATCAAAAAGAACATTAAAGCTTCACTTGATTCAACTTTTGAACAGTCGATGGAAAGAGAAACATACGTGCAGCGATTCTTAGGCAACAGCAAAGATTACAAAGAAGGATTAAGCGCTTTCTTAGAAAAGCGTGAACCAATTTTTACAGGAAACTAACGGAGGTCAATATGACAGCACATACTTATTCAGCAGAAGAACTTAAATTATTCGCCGACATCAAAAACGGTAAAACTTTCGAAGCAGAAGATGATATGCCAGCGTTCTATCGCAAGCATTTATTAAACCTTCTTTGGATGCAAGGTGATTCAGAATACTCTGGCGCTTTAGGATACATGCCATGGATTGAAAAAGCACCGACCCTTCAAGAGAAAGTTATTGTCGCTCAAATGGTAAAAGATGAAATGAGACACGCTTCTGTTATCTATCGCTTATTAGACGAGTTGGGACAAAATACAAAAGAACATACAGAATCTAAAGAGCTTGGATACAAACTGGAAGAAGACAAAGTAAATATTGGTTTTAAAAGATTAAAAGACGATTACCGTGTAAACATCTTCTACTACGACATCAAGTATTGGACAGATTATATTCTTTTCAACTTTTTAATGGATAGAGCGGCTGGACACCAGCTTCAAGATACTTTCAATTCAAGCTATATGCCTTGGAAAAAGGCCATTGAAGGAATTTACAAAGAAGAAGTCATGCACTTAGCTCACGGAGATAAGTGGGTTAAAATTCTTGCTAAAGATCCTGAACAAAAAGAATTCTTACAAGAGCGTCTTAACCTTTGGTGGCCGAGAGTAATGAACGTTTTCGGGTCTACTCAAGGCGCGAGCAACGATCTTTACGTTAATCTAGGTTTAAAACAAAGAACAAACGGCGAAATTCGCGAAGTCTTTGTTAAAGAAATTCAAGAAATGTGTGATGAAGTAGGTTTAAAACTTCCGGTATACCGTGAAGAAGACCAACCACAACGTGAGAAGAAACTGGCGCAATAATGAATATTGAAAATGTTGTTGTGATAGGGACAGGGACTATGGGGCAAGGAATTGCTCAATGGTTCCTGCAACAAAATCTCACGGTCGAAATGGTGGATGCCAATTATGACTTTGCCCTTAAAAGCCGTGAGAAAATTATAGCTGGACTTGAAGCACTCGTCGCTAAGGGGAAACTTGAAGCGCTCGCTGTTAAGTCTATGCAGGCAAAACTAACTGTAAAAAAAATCGAAGAGATCAATCGCAAGACTGATCTTGTGATCGAAGCCATCATTGAAGATAAAAACATTAAGACTGATCTTTTTAAAAAACTTGATGAGATGATGGATGAAAAAACGATACTTGCTTCAAACACCTCGTCTTTTCCCATAACAGAACTAGCTCGTGACTTAAGCACGACTCGCAAAAAGTACTTTTTGGGACTGCATTTTTTTAATCCCGCGACAATTATGAAACTCGTTGAAGTCATCAATGGTCTTGAAACAGACACAACCATTTCTCAATCTTTGTTTGATTGGTTCAATCAAAAAGGAAAAGTGGCCTGTCTTTGTTCAGACTCACCCGGCTTCATCGTTAATCGTGTAGCAAGAAATTATTATGGTGAAGCTCTAAGAGCGGTGGAAAACTATAATCTGGACAAAATTAAAGAAGTCGATGATGTCATGAAAAAAGTTGGTGGATTCAAAATGGGTCCATTCGAGCTCATGGATCTTATAGGTATTGACGTCAATTTAAGTGTGACTGAATCCGTATATCGTGCCTTTTTTGATGAACCTCGATTTAAACCTCACCGTCTTCAAAAGGATATGGTGAATGCCAACCGCCTAGGGAAAAAAACAAATAAGGGGTTCTACTCTTATGATCAATAAAACAAATAATGCTCCGATGATTATCATCGAAAAAAATCATCCACTCTACTCGCTTGTAAAAGCAAAATGGGAGGTGAAATCACTAGATGAAGCGCTGGCAAGTTTTGATACACCGGAACTCATCATCGATCTGAGCATTCTAAGAACAAAAAAGAAATTACTCCTTCTCAAAGAATTGAGCCGTACAACTAAAGCGAAAATCATTTCTGATCTCACTTTATGCTGGGGCGATTATATATTAAAAACATGCCCGCATGTCATTGGTGCCGTGTCTCTCCTATTTCAATCGCCGACAAACGCTATTGAGTACTCTCTCAACAAATATAGTGAGAATGACCGAGCAGATTCAAATGCTCTTATGACAACGTTTATTGAATCTTTGGGAAAAACGGGAGTTAATCATAAGGAGCTCACTGTTACTTTTCACTATCCTCGCAGTATCGCTATGATCATCAACGAAGCCTATTTCGCTCTTGATGAAGGACTAGCAACTCCTTCAGCGATTGATCTCGCAATGAAGAATGGCGTGAACTATCCGCTTGGCCCGATTGAATGGGGAGATAAAATTGGTCTTTCTCACATCTGTGATCTTTTACAGGAACTTTACGACATTACAGAAGATCCTCGCTACCGCGTCTCTAAAGAATTAAAACTCAAATCATTAACAGGTACACCAGGTATATTATGAGAAGAACATTTATAGTAAATGCTAAAAGAACGGCCATTGGAAAACTCGCAGGGAAACTTGCTCCTGCACGTGTTGACGATTTACTCGCTCACGTTCTTACTGATCTAAAAAAAGATCTCACATTTGATCCCGCTCTCGTTGAAGATGTTATTGTTGGCTGTGCAAACCAGGCCGGTGAGGACAATAGAAATATCGCCCGCATGTCACTTATTCTAGCTGGATATCCGCTGGAAGTACCAGGCACAACAATCAACCGTCTATGTGGATCTTCACTTGATGCTCTCATTGATGGTTACGCTCGTATTCAATCTGGACTGGCAGACTGTCTAGTCATCGGTGGAGCTGAGAGTATGACAAGAGCTCCATTTGCTCTCTCAAAAGCAGCCGGCCCCTATGATCGCGAACAAAAAATGTTTGATACGACTTTTGGCTGGAGATTCATCAATCCAAAAATGGAAAAAATGTTTCCCCTACTCGGCATGGGAGAAACAGCTGAAGAAGTCGCAGCACTTTATAAAATTTCTCGTGAAGAACAAGATCAATTTGCCCTTCGTTCCCATCAAAAGGCAGCTGCCGCATGGGAGCGCGGAGACTTTAATGACGAAGTTCTCCCTTATACAGTCGAACTCAAAAAAGATTCTTACGTTTTTGCCAAAGATGAATGTG
>CAMLRB010000301.1 GCA_946482295.1 uncultured Bacteriovorax sp.
ATTTGAACGAATAATTTCATAACAACATACTAACGATAAAATAAAAAACAGGCGCTGAAAAAACCAGCGAGTCGAGGCGATCCATCAATCCGCCATGTCCAGGAATTGTTTGCGCGAAATCTTTAATCTGAAGATCACGCTTGATAACTGAAAGTGCAAGATCTCCCATTGCACCAAAAAATCCTATTGAAATTCCAAGTAAGATCACGACAACATCGTTAAAAGAAGTTAAATCGCGAACCACCCAGGCCATAAGAGAAGTCGTAATGATTCCTCCGATTAAGCCGGCAACTGTTTTGTTTGGACTAATTGTTGGCGATAGCTTTTTCTTTCCAAAGTATTTTCCCCAGTAATACTGAGCAATATCGTTGAATTCTGTAAGGAAAATGAGAAAACCAAAAAGGGCCGCCAATTTTGCTGGTTCTAATAAGAAGTTAAAAATAAGGACATTAAAAGATAATAGATATACACACAAAATTTTTGCAATGAAAATCTTACCAAAACTTAAAAGGAACCCTTCAGTTTCATCTTTATAAAAATTAATAAGAAAAGAAATGATGACATAACAAACAGGAATATAAAGATAAGCCGCTGTCGTCCATCGAATGAATATAAAAAAGTAATGTATAAAAACTGAAAAATAAGAAAAAATCAAAATGCTTTTATATTTTGAAGAAATATTAAAATTAGTTATTAATTCTTTAAAGGAAAAGAACGAGATAATTGAAAATCCCAAAATTGAAAAACGCACGCGGAAGACAACGAAGACAAGATAAAGAAAGACCAGAATCCAAAATGAAAACGCCTTCTTTTTTAAACTATCAAATTTTTTACTGTCATTGCTAAATTTATCAAGGAAATAATAGCCAATAGTAAAACAGGAAAGCAGCGATACACAGAGCTTAAGTGCACTTAATAATTCGCTACTCAATCCTTCAAAAAAGATATTATTGAAAATCATCTATTGAGCATATCAGGTAGCCCCATAGGAACAGTTGTAAAGATTCTACCCACTCTTTGTAGTTCTGGAGTAAGATCAACAGTCGCCATCATGTGATAGATGTTCTGGTTAGTGAAATCTGGAAACACTCCACCAAAAGTAGGATCAATCCAACCCGTTGGCTTTCCATAATTATAGTTCCACGCCCATTGCTTAGACTTACTGTAACTTCCAACCTGTTGACCTTGCATTTGACTTCCATCTTCCAGCTTGTATGTTGAGTTAAAATCTATCGGGAGAAATTTCGTCAGCGAAGCATGGTACTTAAAACCATTTCTTAATGAAACATTAATTTTTTGACCAGTTATCTGACTGATAATCGCAACAGGCTCATTGCCTATTTGAGAGTACATTTTTACTTTTTGCAATAAATGTCTCAACTCACTTTTTTGATTTAAGAGTAATAAGTTCGGACTAACAAGGTATTCACTTCCACCTCTAACGAAATTTTCATCGGCTTCAAATCCACCTTTCATGAAAGATCCATCGCAAACGTATCCATCAGAAGGCTCATTTCCTGAAGCCATGTTTATCGGGTACTCAATCGAACACGAGTAAGCTTTTAAGTTCTGCTGAGCTGCAATTTTAAAATTGTTATAAGAAGAATCTAAAATTGGCTGAGCAACTGCTTCATTAAATCTTGCTGACAATAGTGACGGATATGACTTTACCCAGTCAAAATACTCTTTGCGACTAATTACATACGGTAGGCTTGTCTCTTTCCCTGCCAATGAATTAACAGAAAAAGTAACAACTCGGAAGCGATTAGTAGCTTGATTGATTGCACTTTTTGTAAGTGCTTTCCTCATGACTTTTGGAAAATCATCAATGTTATACACGTAAGCGTATTCGATGAAACCAATTCCTTGTGACAACATTGAAAGAACAAAACTAAAATGTGGTTTGATCACACGTTTCTTGGCCTGTTCAGCATCTAGATAAGTGAGATCTTCACTAACTCCTTTCACAAGAATGCGGTCGAAGTAAAAATCAAAATCGGCAGCAGGGCGAGTTTTCAAAGCATAAAAGAGTTTGTTTTGAAGTTGGGCAAGCTGTGGTCTAATCGATTTATAAAGGAAGTCTTGAACTTCGCTTATTTTTGTAAACTTGTTATTTTTCTCTGGAGAGGGATCAATGATGTATTGAAAAAAAGCTTTAGTGTGATCTCCACTTGAGTATAGATTTTGATAAAGACCTCTTAAAAATCGCAAGGAAGCTAAATGGACAATATCATGCTCTTCAACTAATCCTCTTAAGCGCCAACCTATACCCTCAAACTCCGGGAGCATTTTTGCGACATCAGCGTATACCTGAACTACAAATAATTTTTCGTTTTCCTTCGCAACTTTAATGATATGTGCCCTTACCGCTTCAATATCACTTTTATTTTTAATATTTACAATTTTATCTGTAAAATCATCAAGTATTCTCTGCTGAGAATCGTTTGAACTAGCGACACTTCTGGATGTTTTATAAGGGTGAATGGCCATTTGAGGCTGATTGGAATAAAAATAATATGAACCGAAAAACACGCCAAAAATTGCAGCGACTACAAAAAACTTCTTGCTTCGATTCACCATAATTTACTCCATTAAATTGGTACCTAAAAATCCTATCAAATGAGTAAACATAAATCAATTTTCAGGAGAGGACATCACTGCCCACTTAGGAATTGTACTGTTTCCAGACTTTCTGAATGGCCGGGAAAACAATTACATCTGAAAGAAAAGCAATGGCAAATGAGAACATTAAAAGAATTGATATCTGACTAAAAAGCTTTAAATCACCAATGAGAAAGATTGGAAGAACGAGAATAAATAGGATACTTGTTCCCCAAAGCGCCGAGCTGATCAATTTAAAAGCTGCTCTCAAAGCATCGTCATAGCTCATACCCTCCTTTTGATATTCCTTAATCACGTAAGAAAGCTGAATAGTGTTATCGCCAGAAATCCCGAAAGCAATACAAACTAAGAGGATGAGATTACTGTCCACAAAAATATCAAACATTCCTAAAAATCCGCTAATACAGAGGACAGGAAGAGCGTTGGGTAAAAGGGCCAAAAATGAAAGTTTAACGTCTCGATACAACCAGTAATAGCAGATATAAATAAGCACAAAACTCATTAAAAATGAGCCGAAAAAATCATTAACCACTTGCGAATTAATATACGCTCTCACCGGGGCAAAGCCCGATACTCGAAAATCAATGGAGCCTTGGTG
>CAMLRB010000302.1 GCA_946482295.1 uncultured Bacteriovorax sp.
TAATCGAATAGTCTTCGCTTTGAGACGAAAATTCAAAGCTACACACGTAGTCCGCATCACAGAAGGTTCTTCGGACGTGGGTTCGAGTCCCACCACCTCCACCAGTAAAAATAAATAAGCCACCCTCGCGGTGGCTTTTTTATTTTTGCTCGCTGGCGGTTGTGTGACAAGAGAACACAAAGCGGGTTCGAAAAAATTAGCAGGATGCTAATTTTTGTGAGCGAAGCGAATTCATCGATGGTGGGAGCCCGAGAAAGTCCCACTATCGTTCAACAAGATCTGAATTCTACTTGGTTTCAATTCATCGTCCCGGTCACATTAAGTTCAATGTGAGTCAATTTACATTTATTCTCTTTGAAATATTTATTGAAGATTTTGAGAATTCATTGATACTAATTACTGAATTCAACAATTGAGGAGTTAAATGAACTCAGAGTTCGATATCAAATCTGATCTTATGAAAGATGAGATTGTTTTATGGAAGGGCCATCCCAATCCAAGCAAACATTTCACATCCAAAGATATTTTTCTAGTCCCATTCTCATTGATGTGGGGTGGAGGGGCCATTTTTTGGGAATACATGGTTTTAACAAAGTTTGATTCATTTTCAGACTCTAAAATTATTTTTCCACTGTGGGGTATACCATTTGTATTGTTAGGTCTCTATTTTATTTTTGGCAGATTTATTTTCAAATATAAGTCGAAACTCCACACTAAATACTTTGTTACAAATTTTCGCGTGCTAATTTATAAAAATCTTTTTTCGAAAAGTCTGACTTCGCTATCGCTTGATACAGTACCGATAAATATGAATCAAAATAACGACGGAACAGGAAGTTTATTTTTTGGAAACAATTCAGGAGTGGGCAATTTTTATGCAAATACTGGCATGGATTTTTTCACTTCCTATGGAGGTGTGACACATGCTTTTTATGATATCGATGATGTTAAAAGTGTGCACCAGTTAATTATAAATACGAAAAAATTGTTCAGGTAGAACGATTTTGAAACTTCCAAGTTGTATCATCAGTGGATTTTATAGGACCATCTTCTTTCTTATAATTGCGCTGGGTCTTTATCCGAATTAGGTAAAAAATATAGTTAAAAGGGATCATATTTCCATGGAAAAAGATTTTTATTATACATTCCAAATTTTCTTCCCGAATATTATTGAAAGTTTAGAACGTGCTAAAAAATCTAAACAGAAATTTGTTCATTACACTTCAGCTTCTTCTGCCAGTGAAATTCTGAAGAATAAAGAAATCTGGCTTCGGCACACTGACTGCCTGAATGATTTTTCAGAAGTTAAGCACGGCTTAAATTGCTTGCAATACGCATATATAAAATCCAATTTCAGAGAAATATTAAGTTCATTACATCCTCAATTAACTGAGCATGTTGAACAATCTTTTAATACGCTTTTCGAGCGTGCAGAAAAAAATATTTTCATTTTAAGTATTTCTGAACATCAAAATTCTGAGGATCATTATGGTCGATTATCGATGTGGAGAGCTTATGGGGGCAATGTTGGTGTAGCTCTAGTGTTTAATGATCTTATCGTTGAATCAATCGATGATTACGATGAGGAGGGAATGGACTCACCAGGAGTGTTATTACCAGTATATTACTTCGACAAAGAGAAAATGCTGAATCATTTAAACTTAATTGCTCAAAAAATGGACGATGAAAAAAATATTATTAAGCAGATGGATTTCGATCATTTAAAAAATATGTTGATTAATATGCTTACTTGGCTTGTCCTTGCTACAAAGCATCCTGGATTTGAAGAGGAGAGAGAGTGGAGATTAATTTTTTCTCCAGAGTTTGACGAGCCATTAAATTTAGTGAAAAGCGAAGTAATAGTTAAGGGAGTGCCTCAAAACATTTACAAGTTTTCCCTTGATAAAATACCAAATACTAAAAGAGGATATTATAGTTTCAATGAAGTTTTTGATCGTTTGATAATTGGTCCAACAACATTCTCGCTACCCATCCAAAGATTATTTTCAGAAACCTTAATCAAATTGGGAGTTGAAAATCCTGAAGAGAAAATAATTGTCTCTGAAATCCCGCTTCGTCAATGAATGGATATCATAATGTAGGTTCCAGCTGACTTTTTGGGACCGAAGTGCTCCCTGAATTGAGTATTGAAACCTTGATAAATTGGATTAATGGGCTTGTTAGAAAAACATTATTATTAATTTAAGGAAATTAAGTCAAATGAGTAAAAAAAAGAAGATTCCCTATAGCGAAAAAACCGATTATGAAAAGATTAAAGTTAATTGGAGAAAATCAGAGGGTCTTCTAGAAAGAGAAGAATGGTCTCATTCTATAGTAAGAGCGACTACTGCAATTGAGCTTGCTGTGAATTTAATTATAAGAAATAAATTTGCTACGTTTGGATTGGATAATCACTTAGTTGATGAATTGCTAAAATCCTGCAATGGGCTGAAGGGTAAATGGGACAAATTGTTGATGCCACTCTTCAAAGGCAAACCTGAGCATGTTGAATTTAAGAAGATGATTAAGAATATTGAATCTCTATGGATAGATAGAAATGCTATTGTTCATGGTGGCGAATTTAGAAAAAAAACTACAGCCAAGCTTCGAATCGAGCAAGCGAAAAAAGCAATTAATTTGATATTAGAGACCGCTGGGCAAACGGCTATCAAATGATTATGAGGATAAATAAATGAGAATAAGCCAAGAGTTTTTCGAACGAGCAAAGATATCCTACAATCTGTCTATCAAATTTATTCTGGATAGTAATTTGAAAAGCTTTGAGGAAACGAGTATTCGAGAGATGTTTCATACGTATGAATTGTTGATGAAGGCTCATATTAGCAAAGAACATTCATTACTGCTTTATGACACTAAAACATTATTCAAAAATAAAAAATTGATACCAATTGATTCACTTTTTGCTAAGTCAGCTAATGAACTTGTGGAGCTTTTGGGATATTTGAAAGCAGGCAACATAGCGTTTAATTTTTTATTTGATGAGCGTGATTTAATAGAAAAAATTCGCTCTGAAAGAAATAGTTTAGAGCATAGTTCAAAGTCTATTACAAATGGATTTAAAGGACTTATTCTAGCCCCCTTCGTAAGAAAGGTTTTAAGACCTTTGTTTATCGAGTTTGATGCTTCAATGAGTACAGAATTTACTAGTGAAAAGATGCTTTTGATATTTAGTGAAATTTCAGACTT
>CAMLRB010000303.1 GCA_946482295.1 uncultured Bacteriovorax sp.
CTTATCCTTACACGACTGAAGGGGAAATTACTGTTCGTTCACTTACCAATGGTCAGACATATAATCTTGCCTACGTTGTTGTTGATAAATACAACTTTGCTACTCCTATTTCGGATACAGAAACGGCCACTCCTGCTCAAATCGAGGAGCTCATTAAAGAGAATAAATGTTTTCTGTTAACGGCGGGATTTGGAGAAGATCATCCGGTCATTGATTATTTCCGCCATTTCCGCGATACAGTTTTAAAAAACCACTGGACGGGACAACAGGTCATTAAGTCTTACTATGAATGGGGTCCAAAAGCGGCCCTATACCTCTACGACAGCGAGTTACTTCGCTCTATCGTAAGAGGAATTGCCCATATTCTTTACTTCGCTTTTACACATATCTATCTGATGTTACTTAGTGCTGTTCTCGTCCCCGGGGCATACTTGATTTTATTTACTTTAAGAAAAATTAAAACACAGAGGCTTTAAAAATCAACTATCATAGTTTATAAAGGTCCACTTTTTAGAAACCCTTATGGGCATGATGAATGATTGATAGAAAAAACTTAACTGTGCTGATAGTTGATGATGAGCCAGATATTCTCGAATTGATGGAAGAAGAGTTTCGTTTCTGCGGGTATCAAACCAAGACCGCTATTTGCGGAAATGATGCTATTAAAATCCTTAATGAAGTCCCTGTAGACATTGTCGTTTCAGACTACAAAATGCCCAATGGTAATGGGATGGCCGTGCTTTCACACGTCAACGGAATGAGCGGAAAACACCCATTATTTTTTTTCGTTTCTGGACAGGCCGATGTCTCAACAGAGGATGCTCTAAAAGCGGGAGCGAAGAAGTTTTTCTCAAAGCCATTTGATCTAGATGAACTTATAAAAGAAATTGAAAGAGATCTTACCAGATAAAAAAAGGCCACTATTGTAGTGGCCTTTTTTTTTGTTCTTAGACTTTTAAAATACCTTCCAACTCACCATTTTGCATAAGTTCAGTCACGATGTCGTTTCCTCCAACGAGCTGACCTTTTACGTACAATTGTGGATAGGTTGGCCAATTAGAAAATTGCTTAACACCTTCTCTGATATCCATGTCTGATAGGATGTTGAACGTTTTATAGCTTACAGAGTGGTGGTTTAAAATGCGGATTACATTTGCCGAAAATCCACACTGTGGCATGTCCGGAGTCCCTTTCATAAAAAGGAAAATAGGAGATGAGTTGATAAGATTTTTAATGCGAGTGTTGAGGTCTAGATTTTTATTTTCTTCTTCAACAGCTACACCTTGAACGACGTTAAATGGGTTTGTCATAGAAGCTCCTTATTTATTAAGCGTTAGACCACGTTTTGCGGCCGTATCAAAATCCATGGTCTTCAATTGAACTGCATGAATTTCTTGTTTTAAACTTTCTTTTAAAAGATCCATAACCATCTGGTGTTGAGCAATTAACATCTTGCCTTTGAAGTGATCGCTGACAATGAGAATATCCAGGTGGTCGCGAGTGCCAGTCATGTCTGAAACTTCAACGTGAGCATCAGGCAAACCAGTTTTTATAAGATTAATGACGTTTTCAAATTGCATTTTAATATCCTCTTATTTAGAAGCTACGGCCCAAAAGCTCGTCAAGAGAGTTAATGTACGAAGAACAACGGCCGTCCAACCGAAAATTTTATGTTTTGGTCTGATAGAGTTGTCTCCCGCGAGAAGTTTTCTTCCAGTCCAGACTAGTAGACCATAAAAAACAACTGACAACACTGCAAAAGTCACATGAATATTGAGGAGCATAGGATTGATCGCAGCTTCCGATGCCTTGTTAATCGCTCCACGAGTGAGTTCAATTTGCAGAATGAGAATGACGTCCCAAACGAGGACCGTTTTCATAATGGGTACGTGTTGGTTTCTATTTTTTCGCTTAGCAATTCCAACCATCATTAAAGAAAAAATAATGACGGATTGAATTTGAAAAACAAGTGCGCTTGTCATGAATAATCTCGATAGTAAAAATTAAGACCACAATAATAGAATCGGCAGGTTTCATCAATACCTACGGCCATTTGGTCTGCGTTATCTGATTAAAAAAGATCGCGCAGGTATAAAGCTTTTGAAATCCGTCACGTTTATTGTTAAAAATGAGGACTACACATTGAACACTAAAGGAAAATACATGGATCAGCATCGTCTTGGCCGATGGGCAGTTATCGATCTGGAAACTTCTGGAGCAGATCCGTCTTATGATCAAATCATTGATGTTGGATTTCTTTTGTTCGAAGGAACTAAACTTATCGAGAAATTCACTAGTCTCGTGCAATTTCCTGGTGAACTATCTTCCTTTATCCAAAAATTAACCGGGATCACTCCCGCCATGCTCAATAAAGCACCTATTTGGCGTGAAATTGAAACGCATGTGCAAGAACTCTACGGGGCAAAACTTATTGCTCACAATGCTGATTTTGAAGAGGGATTTCTCAAACGCTCATTTGATAAAATCGACGATGGATCTCCTCGCGAAGAGTACTGCGATACACTTTTATTTTTAGGCCTTCTTTTTCCTGAATATTCATCACTTAAACTTGAACATTTCATCCAGGACTGGAAAATCGCTGAAACGGAAGCCCACCGTGGATTTGAAGATGCTCAAGACCTTCTCAAAGTTATTCTGGTGGCCAGCCGTTTAACTCGTTTGGATGTTGGATACTATCAATTCATCAAAATGCAGTTGTTAGAGAAAAAAATTCTGAGTGAAGAATTTTATCTCATGCAGTTTCTTAATTTAAGTAACGAAGAGCTTGAAGAGATTGCCTTCCAAATTGATTTCAAACTTGATGAACATGTCGAAATCGCTAAAGCAAAAATATGGGAAAAAAGATTTCCAGATTATCTTCCGGAAAAGAAACTGACGAAGAATTTTTCGCTAGAATTTTCTGGGCAAAACATTAAAAACATTTTTTCTGACGAAGAAAAAATCCAGACTTTGTATCCCAGTTACAGAAAACGTCAGGCGCAGATTGATCTTGCTTTGAAGACTGGTCAGTCGCTTAAAAATAACATTCACAGTCTCATTCAAGCGCCTACCGGAACGGGAAAGACATTTGGTTATCTCATTCCTTCGGTGCTTTTTTCTCTCGAAGAAAAAAAGCCCGTTCTAGTGGCCACTGGAACAAAGACACTCCAGCATCAGGCCTT
>CAMLRB010000304.1 GCA_946482295.1 uncultured Bacteriovorax sp.
AACTTCTTCCTATTTCTACAATTTTTGTCATTACTTCTACACTCGCAGCTGTTGTTTTTTTTGTCGGTAACGCTTCAATCAGAAAAGCTAAACTTTCTTTAGAAGATCCTGGAGTGATTTTTTAGCTAGATAATTTTGCGTGGAATGTTCTATTCCACAAACGATCTCTTCTAAAACATCATTGATTCCGCAACTCACTTTGCAGTGTTTGGTTACAGGTTTGTTGTGAATATTCACAAGACGTTTTTCGTTGGTTGAAGCGATATAGATTTCTTTGAGAGAGATTTCATTTGCCGGACGGGCGAGTTGAACACCACCGCCTTTACCTCTAAAACTTAAAAGCAGATCAGCATCTACAAGACGAGACACAACTTTTCGTATGAAAGTAGGGTTCGTTTTTAAGACAGCTGCCAGTAACTCTGAGTTTACCAACTCGTCCTTGTGGTGGGCGGCGGTCATCATAATCTGTACTGAAACTGAAAAGCGTGTGTCGATCATGTATTGATAATAGCACAACTTTTACTTTTTTTTATCAAAATGTGCTTTTTATTGTTGCATTTAATTCCGACCAGGATTAATGTAACAATCACGGATACATTAACACGGAGATGTGCCCGAGTGTTTAAAGGCGACAGATTGCAACCCTGTTGTTTCGGTGGTTTAAATCCATCCATCTCCTCCATGCAACTAAGGAACTAACGATGTCTCAACTATTCTCTCCCTTAAAACTTGGCGCGCTAAATCTTCAAAACAAAATTGTTATGGCCCCCTTAACACGTTCACGCGCGGCCAACCCGGGTAGAGTTCCGAACGATCTTATGGCGGAATATTACGAGCAGAGAGCATCGGCGGGGTTGATAATCACCGAAGCGACGTCTGTTGATCCAATGGGAGTTGGTTATGCAAATACTCCGGGTATCTGGTCAAACGAGCAGGTTCAAGGTTGGAAAAAAATTACAAATAAAGTTCATGCTAAAAAAGGATTAATCGTTATGCAGCTTTGGCATGTCGGAAGAATTTCCGATCCTATATTTCTGAATGGCGAATTACCAGTGGCCCCATCGGCCATTAAACCAAATGGTCACGTATCACTTGTTCGTCCCCAAAAAGAATACGTGACTCCTAGGGAACTACGAACTGAGGAAATTCCTGCAATCGTCGAAGCGTATCGAAGAGGAGCTCAAAACGCAAAGGATGCTGGCTTTGATGGAGTGGAAATTCACGGGGCCAATGGATATTTATTAGACCAATTTCTTCATGACAGTACAAATAAGAGAACTGACCAATATGGCGGCAGCATTGAAAACCGCGCTCGTTTAATGTTGGAAGTAACAGACGCCGTGATTGGTGTTTGGGGTGCAGACAGAGTTGGTATGCACTTGTCACCTCGAGGAGATTCACATGATCTTTCTGATTCAAATGCTCTCGCTCTTTTCAGCTATGTTGCTTCTGAACTTGGCAAAAGAAAAATCGCTTTCATATTCACGCGCGAGTATCAGGGCGAAGACAGTATCAGCTTAGAGATTAAAAAACAATTCGGTGGTCCTTTGATTGCTAATGAGAAACTAACGAAAGAGACTGCTGAACAATTGGTGATCGAAGGAAAGGCGGAAGCAGTTTCGTTTGGAGTGCCATTTATATCAAATCCCGACCTGGTAAAAAGATTAGCGGAAAGCAAACCATTGAACGAGACGAACTTCAACACACTCTATGGTGATTCACATATAGGTTATACGGACTACCCGACCATCTAGGTCGTCTTTATATATCGCTTTTTCTCTCTTAAATTTTTCACCTACTAGACCGATGAGTTTTAGTAGGTGAAATATGAAAAAATCTTTTAAAGTACTAAACTTTATTCTCTTCTTTTTTTGTCTCATTGATTCAGGCCTTGCGGCATCAGATGCTGAAAAATTGGAAGCGTCTGCGTATCAAGAGCTAACAGCAGGAATGACACCTGAAATGCGCAAGCAAGTCATCGCGGAACTTGAAGCAAGTAAACAGGACTTGGCCGATTATCAAAAAACTAAACTCAAAAAAAAGACGATGAAGAGTGACATCACTAACGATGATGAATTGATGTTTCAAACCATCTTGAAGAACGTTTCTCAACAGTGAAATTTTTAACACTTCCAATTTTCCTATTGTTAACATCGTGTGGGACTGCAGAGTCCGAAGAACAAACTTTGCGCGAGAGAATTCGTGCGAAAGTTAAAGGCCGGCTCATACAAAGAATGGAGAGCAAACCTGCACCTGAAACGACGACGGCTCGTTCGACTCCGGGAACCTATACACTTTCACTTGTCCACGAGGGAATTGAGCGTTTTTACATTCTTCACATCCCCAAAAATTACAATGCCGAAAAACCAGCACCACTTCTCGTGGCCATGCATGGTGAACTATCAGGCGGACGATTCAAAATATAAACTCATCACTAAATCTGAAGAAATGGGTTTCGTCGCTCTTTTTCCCAATGGAACAAGCAAGTTTAAGTCAGGAAAATTTGCAACCTGGAATGCAGGAAAATGTTGCGGATATGGTCGCGATCAGAAAATCGATGATGTTGGTTTTATCCGCTCCATGATTCAAACAACAAAATCGCAACTCTCAATTGATGAGAAAAAAGTTTTTGCTACAGGAATGTCAAATGGAGGGATGATGTCCTATCGACTTGCCTGCGAAATGAGCGACGTTTTTACTGCCGTCGCACCAGTTGCTGGGACCGATAATACGATTGACTGCAAACCCGTAAGACCACTTTCATTACTCCATATTCATGCGCAAAACGATGATCATGTTCTTTTTAATGGTGGAATAGGTAAAGGGGCCAATGAAGATAAAGCGGCCATTACAGACTTTAATTCAGTGCCTGCATCGATCACCAAGTGGGTTCAACTCAATAGTTGCAAATCAACTCCTCAAAGAGTCCTTCAAAAAACCGGCGCGTATTGTGATGAATATACAGGCTGCAAGAAAAATGTCAGCGTAAAATTATGTGTCACAGAAATGGGTGGGCATTCATGGCCAGGTGGAAACAAACCTAGAGGTGAAAAACCTTCTCAGGCGATTTCTGCAAATGATGTTATGTGGGATTTTTTTCAGTCGAATTAGTTCAAAAAAAAAGCTGCCCGAAGGCAGCTTAAAATTTTTTATTCCATTTCGCACTTTA
>CAMLRB010000305.1 GCA_946482295.1 uncultured Bacteriovorax sp.
TTATACCCGATGTAATTACCTATTCAGATTACTATCCTTTCGGGATGATAGTGCCGGACCCTGCTGTAACAACCTCAGAATACCGGTATGGCTTTAACGGCAAGGAAAAAGATAATGAGATTAAAGGCGGTGATGGTAAAAGTTATGATTATGGTGAAAGGACTTACGACCCACGAATCGGAAGATTTATCAAAATAGATGCGTATGCAAATGTTATGGCGAGTCATTCACCATATAGCTATGCTCTAAATAATCCTTTGTATTTAGTCGATGAAGATGGTAACTGGCCAAAACCTTCAGATTTATTACCAAAGGATACATCACCGCTTATAAAAGGAATTGTTGATGGAGTTTGGGAAGGTATAACAGGTACAGCGGGGTTTGTTTATGATTATGCAACTGATGCAAAATTCAGAGCAAAAGTTAACGCAGCGTTTAAAGCACTTGTAGAAGACCCAATGGGAACTGTTGAAGGTATATTGGAAGAATATGCTGGAAAAATAGAGAGATTAGCTACAGGCAAAGCTACTTATCAGGACAAATATGATGCTGGCATGGAAATTGGTGAAGCTGGGGTAGCAATTCTTTTGGGCGGTGCCACATTGACTGGAAAAATTGTAAAAAAGACCCTCAAGCCTAGAATGTCAGGAGGAAAGGTTGCTAAAGAGGCAAAACAAGATGCTAAAAATGCACGGCCTTCTTGGCAGGATTCGGAGAGTGACGCGTTATCTGGCACGGATTACGATAAACAAAAGTCATTTAAAGATGGCAAAGAAGTCCCTTATGGTACAAAAGGCAGTGTGCGTCCAGAAGGTCATAAAGTTGGTTCAAGTTTAGAAGTTAAGAACTATGATTTATCAAAAAGTAGTGGAGTAAGTAACTTGATAAATAATGTTTCTAAACAAATTAATCAAAGAGTTGATAATTTACCAGAGGGAACAAGGCAAAATATTGTCATAGACGTTAGGGGTCAAAAAGTTAGCGAAGCAACAATGAAAAATATAGTTGACAAAATTGGGGAAAAAACTAAAACAAAGAATTATAAAGTAGTATTTAAAACGGAATAAATATGGTGGGGATACAAGTTGGTTTTTTATGGTATGAGTTAGGAACATCATCTTTTCTAAAGTCTTGGTTTTCAACAATAAATTATCATTTAGAAAATAAAGAATGGGGACAGAAATATCCTGTTATTATGAATGATTTTTATCAAGGGAAAGTTTTACTCTCTTCAGTTGGAGAATTTAAAAAGGAAGTAATTGAAACAAGAGAAAAATTAAAGAAATATAAACCTTCCCAAATTATATGGGATGTCGATGATTTAAGTAAATCTCCACCTTGGGGTGATAACATTAGTAATAGTATTACAAGCTTATCGAATTATTTTGTAACTTGCAATGGTAAGGATTTCTACGAGGTTTTATTAAAGGCAATAGACAGTTCTTTGGAGAATTCTCATGATATACTGATAGATAATTTATAGTTTAATTTGAAGAATAATTTATTAATGTGATGAATTTGAATATTTCGAAAGTAGTGTGTTGTGTGTTTTTAGCAATATCATTCTGTTCGTTTCAATCTGCTACTAATACTAGTGTAGATAAATTGCTTGAAGTCAATAAAACTAGAGAAACTACTGAAATAATGGTAAAACAAATTTTGGATATGTTTGAAAAAAAATATCCTAATGTCTCTATAATGACATGGGGGAGTATTGAAAAAAGTATTGATTATGATTCGTACTACAAGAAGGTAAAATATATCTACAGCTCAAATTATACTGATGTTGAAATAAAAGAGTTAATTAGATTGTATAAGTCTGACACGATGGATAAATATATTACTAAGACAAAGAAGATTGAACAACAGCTTTATAATGCTGGGAAAGATTTTGGAATAGGAATTGCGCAGTTAGTTAATTCAAAAATTAAATAAAAATTATATTAGTAACGATAAAAGTAGTCATAAGAAATGACTACTTTTTTTTGTTATGTTAAGTAATTTTTAAAAATTTTATCAGAGCTTTTCCTTAAATAGATAGTAATTCAATATAGAAATTCTTAATGTTAAGTAATTTTTCATTAGTTTTCTCTTTATAAAATATTAGTATATGCCTTTATACATAAGCTTTCCATATACTTTCTCAATCTCTTTATCCATATAAGCCTGGGCACAGTGCACGTAACGGTTAAACGAATTGCTTGCTGTACTATGTTGTAATTAAAACCAAAGGTTGTTTTCTAACTATGGTTAGTTCATTGGAATCCTTTCGGGATGATAGTGCCGGACCCTGCTGTAACAACCTCAGAATACCGGTATGGCTTTAACGGCAAGGAAAAAGATAATGAGATTAAAGGCGGTGATGGTAAGAGCTATGATTTTGGGGCCAGGATGTATGACCCAAGGATAGGGCGGTGGTTTAAGAGTGATCCTCTTGAAATGAAATATCCAGAATGGTCGCCATATCTCCACTCAGCCAATAATCCAATTTATTATACTGATCCAAATGGAGAGGAACCTGTTCCAGTCACATCAAAAGAATTTATTAAATTTGCGCAAAAGCTTGGAATTTATGGAAATAAAAGAATAGGAGAGTTTTATGAAAGGCTTGTGATGGGGTCATTAGCAGCAAACGTGACTATCGTTCATAATACTTCAATCAATTTTCCTTCTGATGCAAGAACGAGAATGAATATAGAAAGCGGTGGTCTACCTGCTTCAGTCAGACCTGATGGAATAAATTTAGCACGAAAAGGATTATCATTACCACCGAGTCTTAGACCTCAAGACGCTCAAATATTTCTTTCTCCACATTTCTATGAAGCAAAAGCAACTTCCGCAACAATAACAAAAAACTTTAGAAAGGGGCAAATTACTGGTATGGTGGATGCAGTTGCGGATTTAAAAAAGAGTAAAAATGAACGAGCAACATTAACATTAGTAACTACTTCAGACACAAAAATATCTGATGACATTAAAAAATATGCTGCTCAAAGAAATGTTTATTTGCAACAATCTATAGCAGCTATTGATGATGAAACCGGTGAATTTGTTATATCTGATCCAGAATGGATAAACATTCATGAAATGAACGATGTAACGAAAGAACCAGATGGCGCTGGAACTATATTGACAAAACTATTAGAAATGTTTATTGATG
>CAMLRB010000306.1 GCA_946482295.1 uncultured Bacteriovorax sp.
ACTTCTGGGAAGTACTACGCTCTGGAGCACTTAAAAACGAATACCAAATCGATCCAAAAGATTCTTGGATGATCGCTGCTATGGAAAAAAATCTTCCAATCTACACTCCAGGTTGGGAAGATTCTACAAATGGAAACATGTATGCTGCTGCAGTCATGGATGGACGTATTAAAAACGTTCACACAATGAATTCTGGGATTCAGACGATGATGAGATTAGCAGAGTGGTACACAGAAACATCTGCAAACTCATCAATTGGTTTCTTCCAAATCGGCGGAGGTATTGCTGGTGACTTCCCTATTTGTGTTGTTCCAATGCTAGAGCAAGATCTTGAGAGACCTACTCCATTATGGGGATACTTCTGTCAGATTTCGGATTCAACAACAAGTTACGGATCATACTCTGGAGCTGTTCCGAACGAAAAAATCACTTGGGGAAAACTTGATGGTTCTACTCCAAAATTTATTATCGAATCAGATGCTACTATTGTCGCACCTTTAGTCTTCGCTTACGTGCTAAAGTGGTAGCGAGTTCAGTCGGCTGAAGATAAAAGTCTACTTTTCAAATAAAAATGACCCTAGAAAAAATGCTCCACATCGGAGCATTTTTTTTGTCATAACTAAAACTTCATCTCCCTCTGTCCGATAAATCCATAAGACCGTCGAATTTTCACACAGACGAGTCTTTTGGAGTCTTTATGAAAAATACACTTCTTAGTCTTTCGGCCCTAGCTCTTCTCTCTTCATGTGCGGGACCAGAATCCTATGATCAAAAGATGAATCGATACACTCCAAAAACTTTGTCTAAAAATCAGGTTCCAGAAATTAAAACTGCAGGTGTTGCTTTCACTGTGAAGCCAAAAAGAGGTC
Organism: uncultured Bacteriovorax sp.; assembly: GCA_946482295.1. The sequence continues at coordinate 870 of CAMLRB010000306.1, forward strand.
CAGCGAGTGCCGATACCAAACAAGCCGATAGAGCTGACTTAGGTTTTGAGGCGAATACGACTAATAAAAAATTGTATTTTCTAACGATGCTTTCTCAATACGAAGGAATGAAAAAGTATTCCGCCCAGTTTGATGCTCCTGAAATTAATATCTGCCCTCACTTCCATTCAAGTCTACTTCAACATAAAGAAGGCAAAAAAGTATCGATGGGAACTATCCGTCAATTTAATCATAAGAAATTTACTTATGACAAAGAACAATTAGGAAGTGATGCTTATGTAATGGCCCGTCCAGAACTTTCGCTTCCACTTTCACAAACTGATGTTACACCACGAGTAATCGATATCATGCGAAGTGAAGCGGATTTAACTGAAGTGAAAATGACGGATCTAGTTCACCGAGCTCTCGATATTCACCTATCAAAAACGTTTACAGAAATCCGCGAATTGTGTGAATACGGTGTAAGTGACAACTACTACATTTACGAAAATCTAATTACTCACATTAAAAACAATGAATTCCGCGCTGAAGACAACAACATGAACACTCTTCTTAAAACAACAGTATTCTCAAATATGGCGCTTGTGACTTCGCTGGAAAAATCAAGTGTGTCTACAGGGAGAACAATCGCTTCTCTCTCGACGAACAAAGATAAGGAGACTACTCCTTATGTAAACGAGATGATGGCCAGATTAAATGTTGAATGGGCGAAGGATTACTTCAACCATATCAAAACATCACGCTAGTTATTTAATAACAACAAGACGATTGCGGGACGTGATAAAGGCCAAACTATCGCCTGAACTCACCAACTCTCCAAAGACGGCTGAATAAGTATGCCCGAGTTGATATGTTTCAACAGGAAGTAACGACTTGATGTCGATTAATTTAACTTCACCAACTGTTGTTGAAACAGCGTAATACGTTTTGAAATTAACGATAGAAGTGATTCCACCGTTAGAAATTTTTTCTGTTTTTAGAACATTAAGATTTTTGTCTGTCAGAATCAATTCACCTGTAGGTGTTCCAAAAATTAACTGCTCATCTCTTTGAACGGGTGGTCGAGAGACAGTGAAGTCGGCCGTTCTTAAAACCTTACCTGTATTTACATCTAACAGAGCTAGTGGACTTCCGACTGATGAAACGTAGATTTTATCGTTCAAAAGAAAAGGCATGTTGTCGACGTCAACAAACTTTGAAGCCGTTGAGAGTTTTGTTTCAAACAACAAGAGTCCTTCATCTAGTGAGAGTGCTGCTAATGTACCATCAGCAAAACCAACGATGACTTTATCTTTATAGACGATTGGAGTTGAAGCTCTTTGAAGTGTCGTCAGATAAGGAACTGAACGTTTATACGCCCAAAGAATTTTTCCTGTCTCTACATCGAGACAAAAAATCTGGTGGTTTCTTAATTGGAAAAGAATGCGTCCGCCGTGGATCACTCCCCTCGTTTCAACAGAAGCACCGAGATCAACTGAATATTTCAAAGTCCCCATGATACCATGACGAGAATTCACTCGACCTTGAACTGTTCCATAGATAATTTGATCGTTGTGGGCCACCGCTCCTGCGTGGTAAGTAGACCCATCTTTTTCACTCCAGACTGTGCGCCCATTGTCGAGTTCGAAAGCTTCCATGAATCCATTATTGTTGCCAGCGTAAACAATTCCTTCGTGAACAAGTGGAGACTGAAGACCAATCGGTAGATTGCCAGAGTCATAACTTGGATCAAGATTTTTCATCCATGCCGGGTTCAAAATTTTTGTCGTCGGCTTCACTCCTTCTGGCCTGAATCGTTCTAATGATGAACAACTTGTTAAACTCAAAAGGGCTATAAGGGCAAGTGAACGCAATTTCATGAAGGTGATCCTAAAAGAGGTCAAGCTAAGTGAAAACTCTAATTACATTTTAGCAAGATACAGTTGCGCCACTTTTACGAATTCCGCTTCTTCCTTGGCATTATCAACAACGTATTTGAAACTTGAACGAGCTTTTTCTTTGTCGCCAATTTTTAAATAGAGTCTTCCAAGATCAACATAGTTTTTTGCTTCGAAAATTTTTGTTGATTGCGAGTTAAGTTTAAGGAGAACGTCAATTGCACCTTGATTGTCACCTAGATCTTCCAACACAGCTGCTTTACGGCTTAAAACATAGTAGCGAGCATAATCGTTATCAGCAGCATTTTCCCCTACACTTAAAACTTTTTTAGCTTCAGCAAGGTGGTTGTTGGCCATAAGAGCGTCAGCAGTTTTAATAACAACTGGAACGAGT
>CAMLRB010000307.1 GCA_946482295.1 uncultured Bacteriovorax sp.
TGACCCATTCTGATAACTTTTCTTGCTGTCATAGTATTTTCCTTATGACTTTAGTCTTAGCATACTTCGTTCAATAGAGTAAACTAAGGAGCTATGAATCAGAGTGCATCATCGACCAAGACTAAAGAAAAGAATTACATAACGCCAAAAGGTTTAAAACGCCTTCAGGATGAGTATCATCAACTCGTGCACGTTGAGCGCCCAGAAGTGACCAAAGTCGTTGCCTGGGCGGCCAGCAATGGTGATCGCTCAGAGAATGCTGATTATCTCTACGGAAAAAAACGCTTAAGAGAAATCGACAAACGTTCTCGGTTTTTGAGTCGACGTATTGAGCTTTCTATCGTGGTGGATCCCACTAAAATCAAGAACGAAAAAGTGCAGTTTGGTGCAACCGTTACGCTTGAAGATGAAGAAGGCAACGATAAGACTATAAGCATCGTAGGTGTCGATGAGATCGATACTAAAAAAAATCGCATCAGCTGGCGATCTCCCTTAGGAAGTTCTTTGATTGGTTTTCAAGTTGGTGATACAATCGACGTGCGCGTGCCTCAAGGTCTTAAGAGCTATGAGATTATCGAAATAGTTTATGTGGAAATAGATTGATGAACATACAATGTGAAATTTCTCTCGGTGAATTGGTCGACAAAATTTCCATTCTCAAAATCAAGTCTCAAATGATTACTGATGCCACAAAACTTGCGCATGTAAGAAAAGAAGAAAATTTATTGATGAAGACTTTGGAGTCTTTAAATCTAAAAGATATCGACCATCATTTGAAGCAAATGATTGAAGTGAATATGAAACTCTGGAAAATCGAAGACGATATCCGTGATTTAGAACGGGAAAAGAAATTCGATTCTCAATTTATTGAACTGGCCCGTGCAGTGTATATTACCAATGATGAACGCTTCAGACGAAAAAGCATTATCAATTCGACCTACCAATCAGGTGTGGTTGAAGTAAAATCCTACCAAGGTTATTGATACCCATACATATAAAGGAACAACATGAAACTATCTCGCGATGAAAAGTACCGTCTTTATTTATCTTCAGTTCAAAACCCTGAAGCTGACATTTCGTTTATTAATCGTGAGTATAAAAAAATCTATGGAAAAAAGCCGCTCGTCCTTCGTGAAGATTTTTGTGGAACGGGGATGATGGCGTGTGAATGGGTTAAGCAAAGTGATGAGCACAAGGCTTATGGTATTGACTTAGATATTGAGCCAATTTCATTCGGAGTCGTTAATCACTACAGCGAATTATCGGAAGACGGGCAAAAGCGCATGAAGTACATCAATGCTAACGTCATGGCCGATTTTGATTTTAAAGCTGACGTCATCGTTGCCTTTAATTTTTCGTACTACCTGTTCAAAAAACGTGCAGATCTTGTGACATATTTTTCAAAAGTAAGGAAACACTTAAAAAAAGACTCTGCTTTTTTTATTGATCTTTTCGGTGGAACTGAATCACACAAGCCACTTGAAGAATCAGTAAAACATAAAAATCATACGTATTATTGGGATTGTCATCGCTACAATCCATTAACAGCTGAATGCCTTTATTACATTCATTTCAAAACTCACCGTGATGGTGTCAAACATGAGAAAGTCTTTAAATACGATTGGAGAATGTGGGACGCTCAAGAGCTTCGTGATGTTTTGATTGACGCCGGCTTTAGTGACACCCTCATTTATTGGGAAGGCGTCGATAAAGATGGTAATGGTAACGGTGTTTTCAATCGTGCAACTAAAGCTGAGAATTGTGAGTCATGGGTGACTTATATTTGTGCGCTTCCTTAAAACTATATATATCCAAGTTATTTCTTAAGGAATGTTAAGCTTTTCAGATAATCATTCCCAGAAGTTACTCTTGATATAATATTAAGCTAGCCCCCAGTGGAAAGCTTTATATGCCGAGTAATATTTCTCTTTCGGAAATTATTAATTTCACCTAAACATTGAGGTACAATGCTTAGGTGGAAAGCATAAAAACAACCATTTCGAAGAAGATTATATTTTATCTGATTTTGATAAGTGTAATTTTTATTGTTCTTACGACTGCAGTCCAATTCTGGAGCGACTATCGCTCAGAGATGAAAAGATTGCTTCAAAATATTCATTTAATGGAAAAGGTCTATCAAAAGAGTGTAACGAGTGCACTCTGGAACATGAATAAACCTCAAATAGAAACACAGATTGAAGGTATATTAGCAATCCCTGGTATCAAGCGAATTGAAATTAAAAACACCGACAACTTAATTTTAATGGAAGCAGGGGCCACCCCTAGAGATATTTATTCCACTAGAGAAATGAAATTAGTTTTTCATGATGAGGGAAAAGATATCTTGTTAGGGTATTTGAAAATTTATATCAGTAACCAGTTTGTTAAAGATAAAATTTTTGATCAATTGATGGTAATTCTTCTCTCTCAAAGTTTGAAGACTTTGTTGATTGCGACTTTAGTCTATTTTCTAATTAATAATCTCATTACTGGCCCCTTAATGGAAATATCACAGCATATTGTTTCTTTACAAAATTTGAGATCAGTTAAAAAAATTGCAGAACGAAAGAAAGACTCTTGGATTGGATATTTAAACAATGATGATGAATTAACAGTTTTGAGAAAATCCATAAATCAGCTGCATGAAAATGCAGTCATGGCCTTTAGTGAGTTGCAAAAGTTTAATCAAAATCTTGAAGATCTTGTTTCGGATAAAACAAAAACAATCCTTGAACAGAGGGAGATCCTTGAACAATCAGCTAAAATGTCGAGCTTAGGTGAAATGGCCGGAGGGATCGCTCATGAAATAAATAATCCCTTGGCCGTAATCAAGGGAAAGGTTCATGTTCTTAAAAGGAAACTCGATCAAAACGAAAATGAAAAAAAAGATTTTGATACTATAGATAAAAGCATTAATAGGATAATTCAAATTATAAAAAGCTTGAAATCCATTGCACGTAATGCTTCAAATGATCCAATGGAAATTTACCCTCTGGACGAGATCGTAAATGACACTTTAATTATATGTAATGAAAAATTTTCCCATGGAAATATACCGATACATGTCGCTCCAGATATTTCAAAATACAAAGTTCGTTGCCATCCTTCGGAAATTTCACAAGTCTTAATCAACCT
>CAMLRB010000308.1 GCA_946482295.1 uncultured Bacteriovorax sp.
ATCATTTTTAAAATAGTTTTTTACTTCTCTGCTGATGAGATATGTTTCAAGTTCACATTGGAGAAAAAAAATATGAAAGCATTCATCCTATCAGCTCTATTACTTGGAACAGCTTCAGCTAACGCCCGCTCAATTCTCGTATTTAAGACAGTACTTAACTGCCAAACATACTCAGCACAAGCTTCAGCGACTGTAGATATTCAAGAAGCTCAAGACGGTCAATCCCGATTGCTCGTTGATTTAAAATCAGAAAAAGTAAAACTCGACATCATCGGCAAAAAAATTCTTCCTCCTCGTATGATGGCCGGTGGGGCCACTCGTTATGTTGGTAAAGACGCAAAGACGAATATCGAAGGAGAACTCACTCTTGGTGTAAGACCAATGAAAGTTGGTAAACTAGTAGGAAGAGCAGCGAGACTTGAACTTAAAAACAGATCTGAATTGAACTTAGTTTGTACGTTTGCTAAATAATGAAATAGAAATTACGGGCACATCTCACTCGGAGATGTGCTCATAATTTTTTTGATGTTCAACTGAGTTATAGAGCAACGTTGGCAATACATAAAGATCAACCAAAGTTCCTAAAATAAGGACAGTTGCTAAAATTCCACCAAACTCCCTTATCGGCACAAAAGAATTCACCGTAAAGAGTGCAAAACAAACAACTAACAATAGACCTGAACCAACAACTGGAAATAAAACTCCAGATGCATATTCGTTGAAGCTCTTAAAGCGTTTATCTTTTGCATAGATGATGTGAAAACTTGAATCCCCTACCAATCCCAGAGAAATAGAGAATGTCATGACGGTGGCAATGTTGAAAGAAAATCCCATCAACTTCATCCCTACAAAAGTCAAAGCAACAGGCAATAAACTGACAAAAACAAAAATAAATATCTTCTTTGAAGATTTTAGAAAAAAGGCAGAGAACACAAAAATTATAAGGGCACTTGAGAGGAAACTTTCAATTAAAATGTTTATCATCGCCTCTTGTGAAAGCATGAGATTATAATATAACCCATTTATCTTGAAATTAAATTCATGTCTGTTCATTATTTTCTGAATGGCATCTAAATGCTTCCGGAATTCATTAACATTCATCGCCTCACCTAAAATGGTCAGGCGGTAATCCCTGTCAACTGGATAACTCTCCTGAAGTGAAAACGGTAATTGTCCTCTTAACAAAAGATAACTTTCTAAATTTTGCGGGAGGGTCTCGACCCCGGAATAGAGACCATTGGCCATTTCGACCAAGCGATTATTAGAGATTAGCTTGATGTTGGCCTTCTTCATTTTAAATGCCTTTATCAAATCTTGCTCAAGTTTTTCCATTTTTTGGAGATCTAACGCCGAAAAATCATGACCTAAGTTAAGATGAATTTCGGCCAAAGGAATTCCTGAAACAGTAGAAGTCACATCTAAAATCTTTTCTCTAACATGATCATCCTTTGGAAAATATCTTGTTGCATCGGTGACTATTGGCAATTTCGGAGCAATGACAAAAACACTAGCTCCACCTAAAACAGTAAAAAAAAGAATCACTTTTTTACTGAGAGAAAACTTAAAGAGGTCAGGTTTCATAAAATTAAAACTTTTGCTCTTTTTGAAAATGAGCCCATTTTCAAAAAGACGAAACCAACCAATGGTAAAAATGGTACAAAATAAAACAAGATGAGCGGATACGATCCGAAAGTCTCGTATCACATTTATTTCAGACCAAACGAGGCTTACAAATCCAATGTACGTAGTAAACGTCATCAGAAAAAAAGGTTTCCACTTGAACTCAAAAACTTTTTTTAGAGTTTTTAATTCTTTCAAAGAGAAATATAAATGAAAGGACAAACTAAGCGTCACTGTAAAAACAATGAGTGGTATAATGGCCGATACCATATTCATTTCGCCAAAAAGCCATTTGAGGGTGGCCAGCGAAAAACCAGCTGAAAATAAGCATGGCAAATAAACGACCAAGGCATCGGTTGAAAAACTCACAAAAAGAATAGTGATCACAAAACCAAGAACAAACATAAGTGGAAAAAGCTTTTCTTGAATAACGAGAGAATACTTATCCAATAAAAAATTTGTATAAGGCATCCCTGCAAAAGAAACATTTCTTGCCCAGTAAATGTCCTTTTCTGTGAAGGAAAGGATTTTTTTTAGACTAATATCATTATCATCACTTATTAAAATTGCGAGATGTTTGTCAGATTGTAGATTAATGAGATTTGCACCGGATTTTGTAGATCCTCTCTTTATCGAACGGGGTGAAATGATCTCGCAAGTGTCACTACAAAGATTTTGTAGCTTCTTTAACTCTGAATAAAACTGCTCTTCGTTTACTTCCAGTTTTTTAATGACGATCATTTTCTTTTCTATAAAAGTCTTTTTAAATTCCAGGTAATCCACGAGACCGTTCTTTGAAAGAAAAAGTGTTTCTGGGTTGCGCTGAGGTAATTGATGAGCATATATTAATGCACCCACTCCCAAACCGAGTAAAATAATGGCCAATATTATTCTCATTATTCTTTACCCTGCTCACTTAACACAAAAGAGAATGATAAATCGAAATCGTCACGCACTTTTGCGATTGCAATACTAGGATCTGGAAGATCGAGTTCACTTAATTTTATGGTTGTCTGTCCAGAGATCAAATGATGGCCCGGAGATGTATCCAAAATTTTAAAATGAACTTTTTTAGCTATCCTTTTTCCTTTTATTTGAAAAAACATTTCTGTGGCTTGATTGCCTTCTATAAGACTGACAGGATTTAGAACCTCTGCTGTAATAATTGGATAAGCAGCTGCATTCAAAATAGTCTGGATCATCTTTTCATTTCTGCTACCATTATCTGTATCCAGTTCTTTTACTTCTATAGTTGCTTTGATGTTTTTGACAATTTTTTTATCAATGTCATAATTCAATTTAAATTGACGAGCATATCCATCAAACTCCGTCGTTATAAAACCAAGCTTAGTACTTTCGCTGCTAAAGCGAATAAACTCGCTGGACTTCTTACTCTCGGAATAGTTGTTAAATTTTCTAAGCACTTCAGTTGTGTTTCCCGTACTTACGATTAGTATTAAAAATGAAGATAAATATGGAATGAAGCGCTTTTTCTGTGAGAAAAACTGCT
>CAMLRB010000309.1 GCA_946482295.1 uncultured Bacteriovorax sp.
TTGATTGTAAGCACTGAAAACAAACATAGAGTGCATAGTTTTGTACATTGAGGCCAGTGTGATGTTCATTTCAGCTGCACCATGACCGATGTAGCGTTGAATATCATCACGGAAAGCCCCTGTTCCAAACTGCATTTTGTTGTCCCAGACGAAGATGCTTCCTTCGTTTTTCTCAAGAAGAGCTTCGATTTTTGCAGTTGATTCAGTTAATCTTTTTCCTAATTCAGCTGTTAAAAAATTTTGGAATTCAGCGATAGTTTTGAACTGAGAAGTTGTCGTCATATCAACTGAAGGTTCAGTCAAATAAGCAAATCCAGCATCGGCCTGATCTGTTGGAAGGGCCATATCTAAAGTCGCTGCGATTCCTCTTAGCATTTGCACGGCCATCACGTGAGTAGATTTGTTACCTGCAAATTTATTATTCTTTTCGAACAGTGGGCGCATTCTCCAAACAATCCCTCTCAGTGGAAGAGCGAGATGAGCTTGAGCAAGAAAATATTTAGTGTCATCAGAGTATGTATTAAAATTTGCGTATGACGTTTTTAATAATGCTTCCATCTGATCTGCGGTCTTTACTTTTAACCATTCCGTACGAATGTTTTTGTAATCATCACTTAGATCAGATTCACTGAACGATTGCGAGCTTGCGACTTTTCTTTTTGAAGTAGTAGGTGATTTTTTTTCAGTGGCCCATTTTTCTTGGAGCGTTGGCATCCATGGATCAGGTGTGAAAGTTGGTTGTTTGGTTGCGGCTAAGGCCGTCGACGACAATGTCACCAAAAGAATGGTGCTCACAAAAGTTTTAAATGTCACAGTTTCCTCCAATGAAATTGACTCCCGGAAATTGTAACATTTGAGCAATGAAAAGATAGGGGTAAAATATTTAGGTAGGCTGCTTATTGCCAAATAGTGAACTAAATCTATCCCTTAATAATCTAGCGTAAAAGCCTGAAGTTTTTACAAAGAAAGGCCATGTTTTAAAGAGCATGGCCAATGTAAGATTATTTTACGAGAGTGTAATGAACAGATTCTGTCCATCCTTGCGAGTGACAAGTGTCATTCGTCGTTGTGATCTCAACAGTGATATCTAGAGCTCTAACGTCTACAACACCGTATTCATTTTTACCTTTAATGATTGCGTTTGCCGAAACACCATCTGAACAACCACTGTTCCACTCATCGTGGATCAATCCTTCAACTGTGAAAGCGTATCTTTCTTCATTGTGACGGCTTAATGAAGTCACCGTCATCTCTGACGGGAAACTTCCATCAGTACTTTTAACAGCAAGTGTGTTTGTTTTAACTGACTCAGAAATATCTTCTAAGCAAAGGATGCTTTCGATTTGTGAAGGAACCGCCGTATCAGCAACGTAACAAGCTGAACGTGTCGCTGAGATTGAGAGCACTGGGAGAGAAAGGAAAACCACGGCCAATGATAAAAGCTTCATAGAACCTCCAAAAGAATTAATGAGAGGCTTATAGCATGAGTGGGAAGGGATGTTTGTTAAGATAAGATTATTTTTGATAATTAAATGGCGTTTGTTGAAAAACAAACGCCTGAATAACGTGTAAATTATTAGAAAGTCATTTTTGTGATTTTATCAATTGTGCCGTCTTGCTGAAGCGCCTTAATGGCAGCATTAACTTTTTCAATTTTCTTGGCAGCATCTTTAGTTTTCATACCAGTTGCGATGAAGTTAGGGTCTTTTGCGATAGCACGTGGAAGAACTGTAAATTCATCCATAGAGTGTCCGGCCATTTTCACAACGTAAGAAACACCGGCCGATCCGAGTGAAAAAATCCCACCATCAATTCTTCCGGCAAGAATTTTTTTCAATCTCAGCGTATCAGCATCATCAACTTCAGCTGTGAATGATTTTTTTAGTTCTTCAAACTCAGGACCAAATGATGACCCGCGAGCGTGACCGATTTTTTTACCCTTTAGATCTTCAGGTTTATTGAAAGGAAATTCTTTACCTTTTTTGGTCACGATAACAACTTCGTCATACATAGTGACTTCAGAATAAAGAAATTTCTTTAAACGCTCGTCAGTCTTAGAAAAACCTGGAATGAAAGCTCCATCATTTTCTGCTAATTCCTGGCAACGAGACCATGGAAGTGATTGAACAGTAACCTTGAAGCCTGCTTTTTCCAGAATGGCCTTTCCGATTTCAATGGCCACACCTCTAGGTGTTCCATTGTCATTCCACATAAGTGGAGCGAAAGCATCACCCGTTACTAAAGTCACAGCTTCTTGAGCGCCAGCAAGCTGAATACCTAAAACCATAATCAAAGAGATCAATAAACTTCTCATTCGTTTCTCCTTAGAAATTGAGATTGTTCCTCATTAAAATCGCAAAAATAAATTATACGTACGCTAGAGAATTATTTGAGATTAAATGAGAATTTCTAAGGAAATTAAGGTTAGCTTCAGGCAGGTATAGGAGTAATTACGCATGTGATGGTGCTAGTTTTTTCGAAATAATTTTTTATATTCCTTTAAACGGTAGTAGATCGAATTAAAACTCAAATCTATTTTTAGTAGCTTTATAAAAATAGAAATTAAGCTCATTATGAATAATGCATATAAAAGTATTAGTCCTCCGGCATAAACTATAATGGCCAACGATAAATCAAATATTTTAATATTAGCAAAGAACGGGGCCCAGAAAATAAATGAAAAACTAAACCCGACAATAAAGGCTATAAAAAAGAGGGGATTGAGAAATTTTAATAGAAATTTCCATCCAGTCGGTCCGTTTTTAAAAGAAAAAAAATAATCCCAAATTCCTTCAAAAAACTTCATTATGCTTGTCTCCCTTAGTTATTTTAAGAGTTTTTTTGCAGATGTCATCGGAAACTTCCAATAGAGAAGTAATAGCATTTTTGTATTAATGGCATAAAATAACTTAAACAATTATAAGGACTAGTCGTTGGTGAAATATAAATATTGGTATTTCGTAGCTTTTTCTTTTGCAGTATTGGTTTGTACCTTTTTCATTAACAATTATGGCGATAATAAATCATCGCTTGAATTAAAAACACCTAAGCATTATCAGATTAACTTGCATAAACCATTCGAGCCCCAAACAGAACGTATTTCCAAATCAAAAGTTAGT
>CAMLRB010000310.1 GCA_946482295.1 uncultured Bacteriovorax sp.
TTCTGTCTTTAGTTTTATCTTCTTGTGGATTAATCGAAAGATTTAAAACACCAGAACAACCAAGCGATACAATGACGGAAGAAGCATCAAGCGAAACAGCTTCATCTGAAACTCCAACAACAGATGCTGATGATCTTTTCAGCCAGTCAATGGATGCAAGCTCATCTTCTACTGCTGCTGAAACTGCTGCGACTGACTCACCTTCGAATGTTGATTCAGATTTAAAATCTCTCGAATCAGAATTCAGCGGAACAGCATCTAGTGAAGTTCAAGTTAAAGAAGAAATTCCGGAAATTAAAGAAGAGCCGGTTGCGATTGCCGCTAACACATCTTCTGGATCATCTGGCGAGGGTGGAACAATCCAAACTTACCGTGTTCAAAAAGGCGAGACTCTTATGCAAATCGCTTTCAAAATCTACGGTGACATTGGAAAGTGGAAAGACATTAAAGCGATGAACCGCGGACAGCTCACAAGCAACAATTCACTCAGAACAAACATGGAACTAAAATACATGGCCCCTGAAACTCCATTCGTGTGGAATCCAATTGGTGTTCCTTACATGATCAAATCAGGTGAAACTCTCGGAACAATCTCAAACACTGTTTACTCGACTCCAAAAAAATGGAAATCAATTTTTGAGAACAACAGACCACTCATCAAAAATCCGAACGTGATTTTCGCGGGCTTCACTCTTTACTACAAAAAGAATCCAAGCATGGCCAACTACGTTCAGCCAGCTGCTGCTCAACCGAAAGCTTCTGCTAAAACGACTGAAGAAGTGATCGTTGAAGAATTGATGAATGAAGATAAAACGTCAGCGATTGAGACTGTTACTCCAGCTAAAGCAGCTCCTACTCTTGAAGCACTGACAACTGATGAAGCCGCTCAAATCCAAGCAGCTCCAGCGAGAACAGAAATTCAAGAAGGCGAAATCGATCTGATTAACAACGTCTCTGCTCCTCTAAAAGACGAAGCGGTTCAAGGGGCGAATTCAAGAGATCTTCCGCCGATGATCGATGAAGAAATTCAAACGTTAGAATAAAAAAGACCGAAATTTTCGAAATTAAAAAGCCCCACACAGTGGGGCTTTTTTTATGGAAAACTCTCAGTCTTAACTTCAAGAAAAAGCCTTTTGGTCAGGAAATAATACTCATTGCTAAAAACTCTCACTACCAGCTAAAATAATAATAATTTGGAGGACCTTGATGAAGAGAACTGAAATTCTTGAGAACCTAAAAGAAATACTTAGAACTGTTAAAACAGTTGATCCTTCTACCATTGATACGCTTACAGAAGATACGGATTTCTTCACAGACTTGAATGTACCTTCAACTGACTTAATCAACATTATCGCAAAAGCAGAAGTAAAACTTGGCATTGAGTTCAGTGATGAAGATGTAGACCAGCTTGATTCAAAAGTTTCTACAACGATTAATCTCATCGAAAAAGTTTTAAAAAAATAGTCATGAATAGAAGAGTAGCAGTCGTCGGCTTAGGCGGCGTCTTCCCGACTTGTTCTTCTTTAAATGAATTTGAGAAAAAAATTTTCTCAAATCAAAGCCTCATTCGTGAATGGCCATCATTAAAAGCGTTCGAAAATAGAATTCGCTCTAATATAAGCGGATTCATAACATTAGATGAAGCAAGACTTCAACAAGTCGATTCCGACTTACTAGAAGATTATCCTGAAACATACATCGATTTATTAAATCAAATACCCACCAAAAATCTCGCGACTGCTGATATTGGAAGTATCTGGGCCATGCGTGCTTCACTAGACGCAATTAAAATGGCCGATTGGAAGGAAGATGAAACACGCTCCGAGATGACCGGTGTAACAATTGGTTCAGGTGGTGGTGGTCACGAAATTCTTCATAAGTCATGGCACAATTTTTATACTCTTAAGAAAAAAACCATGCACATGGGTTCACACAATGTCGATCGTGCAATGGTTTATCGAGATGCTGCCAACGTTGCTTGCCTCATTAATTCTCGAGGAATATGTGAATCCATTGGCTCTGCTTGTGCCTGTGGGCTCGGCAATATCGGACACGCTTATCGAATGATCAAGTTCGGTTTACAAGATCGTATGATTGCCGGCGGAACTGAAGCAACTTCACTTGAAACATTCCTCGGCTTCGATGCCATGAGAGTATTGAGTAAAGGTTTCGATCCAGAAAAAAGTTCACGACCATTCGATAAAAATAGAAATGGATTTGTCTGCTCGTTTGGCTGCGGAATAGTGGCGTTGGAAGCTTATGATGTTGCCAAGGCCAGAAACGCCAATATTCTTGCAGTCATTGATTCCTATTTCAACAATTCCGATGGTGACGGTGATATGTTTGCTCCTTGCTATGACGGTCAAATGCGATTGTGGGAAGGACTAAAAAAAGGAACAACCACTAATCAATTTAAACCAGACGTTGTGAAAGTTCATGGAACTTCAACCCCATCTGGAGACGCCATTGAGATATTCAGTGTAACTGATTTCTTAGGCGATAATGGCTATTACATCAGTGCACCTAAATCTCAATACGGACATATGTTGGGAGCAGCAGGGGCCGTAGAATTTATCAATGCTGTACTCATGATTAAAAATCAGAAAGTCTCTCCCTGCTTAAATGCAAATGAGCTGAATGACCAGTTAGAGCCAATTCAAAAAACTGCAAACTGGAAAGGACCGATGAAGCCGATGACCCATTTTCGTCATTTAATCCCTACAGAGACTACAGCGACGAAAATTGATCAAGTTGTTTGCTTAAATTACGGTTTCGGTGGAACAAACAGTTCAATATTAATTTCCAAAGAATAATTATGATTAAAAATGCAAATAAGACTGCAATCGTTTTTGGGATAAGAAATGACATGTCCATTTCTTTTGAAATCGCCAAAAAATTAAAAATGTCTGGCGCAAATGTCATTGTCACTTACGCAAAAGAAAATGAAACTGATCTAAAAGATCTCATAAAACGAGAGAGCTTTGATGATGGTCTGAGCTGCGCTCTCGATGTAACTGTAGAGAGCGATATCAAGATTTTTTTGGATAATGTATCAAAAAAATTTCCGCAAATAGATTACATACTCCATGGTGTAGCCTATGCCTCA
>CAMLRB010000311.1 GCA_946482295.1 uncultured Bacteriovorax sp.
CGGCCACACACCTGGATCATGCAGTTTTTATACTGAGTACTTCGATGAACCTATCGCCTTTGCCGGAGACACTCTCTTCCAGCAAAGTATTGGCCGCACAGATTTGCCAGGTGGAGACTCCAACCTCATTATCAAGTCAATCAAATCACGCTTGTTAACTCTTCCTGATGAAACAAAAGTTATTGCAGGACATGGTCCGGACACACGAATTTTCGACGAAAAAAAGTATAATCCCTTCGTTTGTTAAAATTATCATGTCTAAGTTTTAGACGGCATCAGATAAAAGTTTCAATTCAAACATCTTAACCTCACTATTGGTTATGATGATCATACATATGAAGACGCATAAACTAGCAAGTTTTAAAAAAGAAGTGTCTCCGTTACTGGAATTAGTAACGAACGACATCTATCTGGAAAGCATCTGGTTATCTGTCATGGCGATGCTTGAAGATATCGCCGCTAAGTATATTCTCAGTAATGTCACAGAAAAAACTCCTACGGATGCTCTAAGAAACATTATCGGTCATGTCCAGGATGAACAAAGACACGCACAAATGTTACTTGAGATGAGACCGGCCGTTTTGTATCCGGCCAATTTTTATTATGAAGTCGAACAAATATGGAAAGAAATTGCTGATGAATTCATCATGGCCTTCTTCAATAGTTCTGAACTTCGTGAAGCAAATCACCGTCATGCGGCCTACGTCCATGGGGCCCAAACCATAGAACGTTTTCCTTTTCGAATCTATACTCTCTACCTATCGCTAACTAAACTAAGTAAAGTTCATGAAATGCTTCCGCAAGTTATCGCTGATGAAAACGGACATATTGAACTTGGCAAAAAAATGTATAATGAACTCGCGTCCGATGAAAGAATGCCACTTTCACGCCTGTATAAGTTAGAAGAAGATCTTTGTTTGATGATGCTAAAAAGAATGAAGATTGCACTTTATGATAAACTTGAAATGAATGAAAAACTTGAAGATTGTTCACTAGTTCAAAAGTTAAAACTCAATCGCCCACTCGAAATCGCTTTTACTCATGCACTTTCAAATTGTGAAAAAAAGCTTGCTCCTGAACGCGGTCAGCTTTTAAAAAGTGCTAATACACTGTTGCGTGCAAAAGAAAGAGCTGAGCTTTCCTACCGTCAGCTTGAAACAAATGTGGCAACGGAAGTTGAAAAATATTTAAACAAATGTCTGAGTGATGGTGTTTCACCAATAGGTGTTCTTCAAAGGCTTGATCAGTTTTATACTCAGGTCATTTATCAAACGAACAGCATGGCCCTTCATTATGCATACTTTAGAATCTTAGAGGATCATGCGAGTTCAACACTTGAAATTTCGCTTTCCGAAACTATGCTTGAAAAGAAATATTGGAATGAACTCTTAAACGATCTAGATCAATTGGAAAAATATGAAGACGGCCTATCTTTTTCCCGGGCTTAACGGTCTCCTGAGATTAAAAGATCGGGAACGTTATCTACATCTTCCGCATGTACAAAAAAGATTGCACCAGGCCCAATCTGCACTTAAACGCGAATTAAACATTGATACTGACCTCATACAAATGCTGACACAAGCTACTAATGATATCTATAAGATTGATAACATTTCCCTCGCTGCCGTTCTCATTTCATCAATTCAAGTTGGTGTAGTAGATCATTTAAAAGAGCAGTTTCCCAATCCAGAATGGATGGTCGGCGTTTCGCTCGGAGATGTCGCTCGTACCGTTTCTGCAGAAGCATATGATTTCGAAGTAGCAGTTGTTTCCCACGTTAAATTCACTCATCGAATCGATGGCATTGATAAGCTTGGTGGAAATATCGGAGTGGCCACAACACTTCAACGTCCATTTACTCAAGAAGATTACGATTGGTTTGAATTAAAAGGAATCGATGTTTCTGTTTTAACCGCACGCTTTCTAAATGTAGGAGCTCTCTTTAGCGGACTTGATGACGTTCGTCTTCGAGCAAAAGAAAAAGGATGGCGTGTGATGCCCATTCTAGAATATCCCGCTCATTCAAGATACATTAAACCTTATGTCGATGCTTCAGAAGCTGAGTTCATGAGTGTACAGACACATTTACCAAAGACTCCTATATTCTCAACGATCAGTTTGCAACCTCTAACTTCGCCAGAAATCATCAAACGTGAGTTTCTTGAGACGATTACCAAAACAATCCATTTTGAAAGTGCCATTACAAAATTGAGTCGCGATCACGGTGTCACGAGATTCGTAAACATTGGACCATGTAAAAGTCTTTATACCCTCTTACGAGACATACCACTTGAATTCAAAATTGAAGATGCTGAAGACCTTTTAAACTCTACCAAATCATAGGCAGAAGTCTTGAACGAGTTTCACAGAACTGACGGTACTTCTCCCCCATGTGACCTTCGAGCATTTTTTCTTCATGAATAATACGGCGATAAAAGGCAGTAGCTAGAAGAATAAGTGAGATGAGAGCTGACCAATATGAAAAAAGAAAAAGAGGAATAAAAGTGTAAGTAAGAAATGCGCCTGTATAACTTGGATGACGAAGAAAACGATAAGGTCCGCTTTGAACTAGCTCTTGATCACTTGTGGTCTGTAAATTCATTGTGAAAAATCGTCCAAGAGTAATGTAGGCCCAACTGCGTAAAAAAAGTCCAAATAAGGCCACAACTAAGCAAACAACTGCAAAGACATTGTATTCGAATGCTTTATCACCCGTAATAAAAAAGGCTTCTAAGAGGGCCAATGTTTGAGAAAGATACACAGACCAGATGATATGCAGTACGGTTCCACGGTCTACATCATTATTATCCACTTTAAATGGATGATATTCGGCCTGATAATAAGACGCCACAATTCCGATACCGAAGATGATGAGAACCTTCGTTTTTATCAAAAGATGAATATTATTTGTAAAGTACATGAAAGCAAAAAAAGGAATGCATAGAATTAAACCGACTAAAACTTTTTTCATTTTTTTCCCATTTTAAAGTCTTTATTATATCTCAAGTTAAAACCATAGTTAAATTCAGTAGGATCAACTTTTATCTTGGCACCCGATTGAATTTTTAAATTGGGAGTAAAGGGATCAAATTGCAG
>CAMLRB010000312.1 GCA_946482295.1 uncultured Bacteriovorax sp.
GTGTAGAAAATAAAAATGTTGATATTGAAGTAATGGAATACATAAAGAAATTCAAGCCTTTCATCAAAGAAGTTATTAAAAGCAAACAGTCTATAGTGAGTTTTGATGCTAATCGTTTAGCGATAGCTACACCTGAATGTGAAAATAACAAATGCGATAAAATAAAAATTGAGTATGTTTATAGAGAGAGCGATGAGCAATTAGATGTTTGGTCCGTCACTGTAGAATCAAAGGGGAAATTAAAAAGTTTTTATCCTGGCATGGAAAGTTTTCATTTTATTTTTCAAGTTGAAAAAAGTCCAAATGTAACAGAGGACCAAGTGTGGAGTCATCATGGAGAGAATGTATTTCTTCAGAAAGCTGTTAATTTTGTGGATAGTAGTAATATCAAAATTGATTATTACTTTAAAGATTATTCTGATAACAGCAATTTTGTAATTAATGACGTTTTGTATTTAAATGTTCCAATAAAAGACTCAGAGAAAGAAGATGAGTTATATTCATATTCGAAATGCGACAGAGGCTTGGAAATTGATAATTTAACCTTCGAATGTATTACAATGCATTTACCAAATAAACGTCGCGCTTTAATGCCCGAAATTTTAAAAAAACATGGTAATTTTCTGGATGACGTTTTTTTGTTAAGTACAATAACAGGTACTCCAGCCATTGAACCAAGTTTTAAATTGAAAGACATGGCGCTTATCGAATTTTTGGATTCTTTCCAACGAGATAGTTTAAAACCTGATGAAAAACTAATTCTTCTAGACACTGAAAACCACAAAAAATTTACTGCTAAGTATGTTGGACTAACTACTAAACCGATGGTCTCTGTGTTGAATATTGGAAGTCACATGACTGGCCTTGCGATGGTAGATAATTATAATGAATTTTCTAAAGTCGACCGTACTACCAAATTGGCCTTTCGCAATTTTGATAAACATAATATTGCAATCTGTGGCATTAAAAATATTAAAACAGTCGATAAAGTATTACAAAAAGAAGTAGAACTGTTGCGAAATAAATATTTTGATAAAAATCGTATAGCCGAGAGACCTTTTACTTCAATCAAATTAGATCAAAACGAATATTTCTTATATAAATATCCATATTACAATGAAGGGCAAGATTGTGATAGCTGTTCACAATATGAAACAATGGTTTTTAAAAAAGAGAACGCTAGCTATAAGTTTCTTTTTAAAATGCCACAAATTATTAATTTACAGTTATGTTTAAAAACTGATGTCTCACCTAATATGCAATTTTTCTATACCGAATCACAAGAATATTATGGGGCAAGTGGGTGGGCAGAATTTAATGAGCAAGGTTTTGATAAATACTTAATTATGTCTGAATGGGGAGATTAAAGTATTTGAGAATAGAGGCTCCAGTCGGCAGAATTGTAGAGACTCAATGTAGTCCGAAAATTGTGTTGGAACCTTTGTTGGAAAGAGGTGACAAACATTCTGAAAGAGAACTTAAGAAAAGAAATTTAAGCTTAAAGAAAGAGTCAGAGAGTTGCAAGGCGAGCAAAAGTAGATTCACTCTAGAAGATTTTGAACTTGATACGTTGTCCCCCAAACTATCAGTGGCGGGGAAGGGAACGTAAGCGATAATAACAATAGAGAAAATGATACTCATGAAACTTAAAAAACGAAGATTAAGAGTTCTGTTTGGAAAATATTTGAAGCTTATTCGTTTTCCAGGAGCTACCGCTACAGAGTTTGTTCTGTTAATAGCTATAATCGCAATGATGTTTTTTAAATTTTCTAAACCGTCATATTTGGATCCGCTGCGCAATAGTCCTAAAGGTGATTTCGGACCTTACCCTCATGAGAAATATTTGGACTCTGAATAATGTTTCAAAGAAGATGAGAGTGTGGAGCCTAAAGCCTAAAGCACAAGTAGTGCTCTCTATGATTTTAAATGAGCAAAGGCTTCCATCATCCCAATCTCTGTCTCATAAACCGGCGTAAGCAATCTTCTCGAAAGAAATGCCGTCAGAAAATTCGCTCGACCTTCAGTCATAATCGTAACCGCAGTTTTGTTCTCATCCAGTTTTTCGAAGATGTACGTTGTAATCGTCCCGTCATCGATTGTTTCGCGAATCACACGTCCTGGTTCAATAACTTCAACACCTGCACGGAAAGTGGTAATCTTGCCAAAAAATTTGATGTCACATTCAATGCGTGTTCCAGAACCGACTCCACCTGCTAAAACGCGAAGAGCGACAAAAGGCGGTTTGGGTAAAATGGCCTGATGGCCGACGTGATAATCAGCAACGATATTAAAAAGTGTTTCTGCTTCTGCGTTGATTATTTTTGTAACTTTCAAAATTGTTTTCATGGTTCAATTTTGACCTTAAATGCAAGGGATGTCATCATTTAGACTTATTGCAACCTTGTTGGAGTAATGGAGAAGGAAATGGATTCGAAAATTCTGGAAGGCACTCTGATCCTTGAAAAGCTTAATGAGTTGAATCTCCTGGATGATTTCTACGATGCCGTGGATGAAGACAATTTGGACAAAGTTCAGCACATTATGAAGCGGGCGCGAATTGATTCAGCCACTATTACAATGGTTTTAAAAAAAATTGAAGAAGGTGAGGAGTAACGTTGAAAATATTTATTACCGGTTCAACTACGGGGCTTGGCGAAATCGCAGGTGAAATGCTTTTGAAGGCCGGACACGAGGTACTTTTTCACGCCCGCAGTAAATCTTCACAATTAAAAAAAGACCGCCAGTACGTCTTCGGTGATCTAGCTTCACAAGCAGAGATTAAATCGCTGGCCGAGCAAGTGAACTCACTCGGACCTTTTGATTCCATCATTCACAACGCTGGAGTTTATCAGGCACCGGCCAAAGATATTTTCATGGTGAATGTGCTCGCGCCTTTTCTTTTGACCACACTCATTGAAAAACCAAAACGTTTAATCTACTTGAGTTCAGGAATGCATTTAGGTGGTCATGTGAACTTGAGTGCGATTGAACATTTAAGTTATTCTGATTCCAAACTTTATGTTCTGATGCTGACAAAATATTTTTCTCG
>CAMLRB010000313.1 GCA_946482295.1 uncultured Bacteriovorax sp.
ACAAGCGACATCATCGTAATGACTTTCATTTTTCCCATGAAATCGATGCGAGTACCGCTTTTAATTAATTCGAACATATATTTCTCCACTTTTTTTTAATTAAATACTGAGCGCTTCGCCGTTATTTTTATCCATATAAAGTTCAAAGAAGATCTTTGAAACCGCATAGGCCGTATAAAGCGTTACTGCAAGACCGATAAGAAGAGTCACTGCGAATCCTCTAATTGGACCTGTACCAAAGTTAAGCAAACAAAATCCAGCAGCAGCTGATGTGATGTTTGCATCTAGTAATGTCCAAAGAGCAGAATCAAATCCCATCTGAACAGCGCGTGCGCGGCTGATGCCATTGCGAAGCTCTTCACGAATTTTTTCCATAATAATGATGTTACCATCGACGGCCATACCTACTGTAAGAGCTATACCCGCAATACCTGGAAGTGTCAGTGTTGCTTCCATTGAAATAAGAATAGCAACTGTGAATAGAACGTTTAAGATCAACGTCACAACAGCGATTACACCTGAGAAACGGTAATAAATAATTGCAAAGATAAAGAGAAGAACACATCCGATAATTGCAGCTGTTTGAGCTTTAGCAATTGCATCTTGCCCAAGGTTAGGACCAACAGTTCTTTGCTCTAAGAAATCGAGTTGAACTGGAAGAGCACCCGCTCTTAAAACTAGAGCAAGGTCGCGAGCTTCAGACATAATCTTATTAAAATTCGTTCCACCACCTAGAGTGATTTGAGCATTTCCACCAGCAATTTTTGCTTGGATAACTGGTGCTGAGTAGACGTTACCATCAAGAACAACGGCCATGCGTTTACCAATGTTCGCTCCAGTTGTTTCTTCAAAACGATTTGCCCCTTGTGGTTTAAATTCCATTGAAACATAAGGTTCGTTTTTTTGTGGATCGATTTGAACGCGAGCGTCTGAGAGATCATCACCTGTAATACGAGGTGTAGCTTCAATGACATATGGGACATTTGGCAATGCCTCTCCATTCTGTGAATTTACTTTTTCAAAAGCAATTTCATGATTTGTTGGAAGATCTGCGGCCAAAAATTCATTCAGCTTACGAAGGTAATCTGAAAAACGTTCACCTTTTTTGTATTCTATGCCCGCAGCTTTTGCTTTATCCAACCATCCCATGATAGTTGCACCAGGAATCGTGTCATTTACGATTTTGAATTCCAGTTTCGCTGTTTTCCCAATGAGATCTTTGGCCCTTTCGATATCGCGTACACCTGGAAGTTGAACAATAATTCTGTCTTGTCCTTGGGCCGTGATTTCTGGTTCAGTTACACCAAACTCATCGATACGATTACGAATAACTTCGATTGATTTTCCAACAGATTGTTCTTCAATTTGCGCTTTAATTGGCGAAGCGAGAGCGATTTGAAATTTTTCTCCTTGCTCCATTGTAATACGAATAGTATTTCCGAAGTATTCTTTAATTTTTTTCTTTGCAGCTTCAGCATCAGTCGATTTTGCAAGAGCGAAAGATTGTTTTGGATCCATTGGATCGCTAGCATCAAGAGCACCAATCGTCATCGCAATTTCTTGATCTTTTAAAAGAGACTCAATCTTTCTTGCGTATGTTTGGACTTCATCGCGATAAACTTTTTTAAAGTCGATCCCCATGATCATGTAGAGTCCACCTTGAAGATCAAGGCCAAGATTAATCTTAGATTTAATTGGGTAAGATCCGTTCTCGTCTATTTTGAAAGCAGTTGGAATAATCACTGCGATAGATACGACAACTAGAATAACAAGCACACTAAAGCGTACCCACCAGCTGGTCTTCATTAAAAACTCCCTTTTTTAAGAACTATAATTGCAAAAAAAAACTATACTTTTCAGTTAATCCAAAAAGTATAGTTTAAGTTTTTACACAAATGCAACAATTTATGATTTTTTAGCAGGGTCTTCTGAATCGTCTGAGTGGATCGCCACTTTTGTGACTTCTGCTTCGATATCTTTTTTCGATTCGTTTGGTGTTGTCGGAGCAGGTTTGTTGATTTCGTTCATCATATCGTCACGGGCCTTTTGAAACTCTCTCACTGCTTGGCCTAGGCCTTTTGCGAGTTCAGGAATTTTTTTTGGTCCTAGGAACAATAAAGCAATAACAAAAATAAGTAATAATTCGCCGCCGCCTAATCCAAACATATCAATTTCTCCGTTTTACTTTTTCGCAGAATCTTTTGCATTGTCTTGAAGTGATTTATAAAGGCCCGCGATTTGACTCTTTAAAATCTTAAACTTTACGCCTTCAGATACTTCTACTGTAACAACAGTGTCAGTCATGCCGTGAATAACTCCAATTATGCCAGATTTAGTGTAAATTTCATCACCTTTGGCCAATTTATTAATCATTGCTTGTTCTTCATCAAATTTCTTTTTCTGAGGACGAATCATCAAGAAATAGAAAATAACAAAAACAACTACTAAAGGAAGAAACTGCATCAAAGGATTTTGAGCGGAAGCTGCAGCTTCTTGAGCAAAAGAGTTTGATGAATAAGCTAGAACAAAAAGAGAAAGTAATTTAGTCATGAGTTTTCCTTCAAGAAAAATTTTTAGGTGAATTATTAATTCCAATAATTTGATTGATAAGAGTTATAGAACTTCGTGTAATAATCGTCAAACTCATCTCTGATAATCGCTTCTCTTGCTTCACGAGTCATCTGCAAATAAAAATGAAGATTGTGGTACGTGATGAGATTCCCTGCGAGATATTCTCCTACAGTAAAGAGATGTCGAATATACGACCTAGAGTACTTCTTGCACACTTTACATGAGCATTCTGGATCTGGTGGAAGAAGATCTTCCTTAAAACGTTCTTTCTTAATATTGAGCGGGCCTTGTTTGGTGAGGAATTGTCCGTTACGGGCGTTTCTCGTAGGTAAAACACAGTCGAACATGTCAATCCCTGCGCGAATCCCGTTTAAGATGTCTAAAGGCTTTCCTACGCCCATCAGATAGCGCGGTTTATCTTCTGGCATGGTGTGAA
>CAMLRB010000314.1 GCA_946482295.1 uncultured Bacteriovorax sp.
AGCTTGGATTTCTTCCTCTCTTTCAAGGACCGAGTTTTGGTATTGGTATTCTCACCGCTTCACTCATTCTCTCCATTATGATTGTTCCGACCATTACAAGTATTTGTCGATCAATCTTTGAACTCATTCCAGATCATCAAAAAGAAGCGGCCTATGCACTAGGTTCAACCAAATTTGAAATGATCATAACCTCAATCCTTTCATCGTCAGTATCGGGAATAATGTCCGCCGTTGTTTTAGGACTCGGACGTGCTCTCGGTGAAACGATGGCCGTAACTATGCTGATCGGGAACTCACCAATAATCTCGACTTCACTCTTTTCTCCAGCTGCCACAATGGCTTCGGTCATGGCCAATGAATATACTGATGCCAATACACCACTTCACGTAGCGAGTTTGTGTTATTTGGCCCTTGTCCTTTTCCTCATTACTTTCCTCGCCAATCTTTTTGCTAGATTGATCGTGAGAAAGTTCTCAAGGACTTAATTCATGAATTACAGACTCTATCGTAAAATAAAAAACGCTCTCTTTTTCATTCTAACTCTATGTAGTGCACTTGCCGTGATCATTCCTCTTTTTATGATCATCCAGTTTGTTCTAGTTCAAGGGGCTTCTTCACTCAGTCTAGAATTCTTCACTGAGCTGCCAAAACCAGTTGGGGAAATTGGCGGTGGTATGAGACACGCCATCATGGGAACAATTACTATTGTCCTTCTCGGGGCTGCGTTTGCCGTACCTATTGGAATTATTTGTGGGATATATCTTTCTGAATTCAGAAAAAGCAAATTATCAAAAACTCTTAAACTGACCACTGATCTTTTGAGTGGTATTCCTTCTATTGTTATCGGTATCTTTGCTTATTTAAGTGTTGTTGTTCCTTTAAAAAGTTTTTCTGCACTCGCTGGTGGTATTGCTCTTTCCATCATCATGCTTCCAATTATTATTAAAACATCTGAAGAAATTTTAAAACTTGTTCCCAATCATATTAGAGAAGCAGGACTTGCTCTTGGACTTCCACGGTGGAAAGTCATTCTCTTCATTGTTTTAAAAGGTGAAATTTCCAATCTTCTTACCGGAATCATTCTCGCCATTTCCCGAGCTGCCGGTGAAACGGCTCCATTATTGTTTACGGCCTTTGGAAATATGTACGTCAATTACGATCTCAAAGAACCGATGGCCACGCTGCCGGTTCAAATCTATACTTATGCCATTTCTCCCTTCAAAGATTGGCAACGACAGGCCTGGGGTGGAGCTTTCGTGCTCATGGTCCTCATTCTCGCGATGAATTTATTTGCCCGATTTATTCTAACAAAGATCAAAGACAAAAAAGGAATTTCATAATGAGTGAATACAAAGACTCAAAAGTAATTTTGAAAGCAGTTGGCGTCGAAGCCTGGTTTGGTGATTTTCAGGCCGTGAAAGGCATCAACGTCGAGTATCACGAAAAAACGATCAACGCGATCATCGGCCCTTCTGGTTGCGGAAAATCAACCTATCTTCGTACGCTAAATCGTATACACGAAGAAATTGAAGGGGCCTGGGTACGCGGGGAAGTTCTCTTAGAAGGACGCAATATCTACGATAAAAAAGTCGATGTCGTCGATGTACGAAGAAGAATTGGAATGGTTTTCCAAAAGCCCAACCCATTTCCTTCTATGAGTATTTTAGACAATGTCGTGGCCGGTCTTCGTCTACAGGGAATTAATAAACGCTCAACACTTTTGGAGACAGCTGAAAATTGTCTCCGCAAAGCTGCTCTCTGGGATGAAGTCAAAGATAAACTCAATTCACTGGGTACTTCTTTATCAGGTGGACAGCAACAACGTCTGTGCATAGCTCGCGCCCTTGCGGTCAATCCACCAGTACTTTTAATGGATGAGCCCACTTCGGCCTTGGATCCCATTGCTACAGCAAAAATCGAAGAGCTGATGAACGAAATTAAACGTGATTACACCGTCATCATCGTCACCCACAACATGCAACAGGCCGCTAGGATCTCAGACTTCACTTCTTTCTTCGTTTATGGAAACATGGTAGAACACGGACTCTCATCTGACCTCTTCACGAACCCACAGATGAAACAAACTGAAGACTATATCTCCGGAAGATTCGGTTAAACAGATTAGGAAACACATATGGATATTTCACCTAAAGACTTACGCGATCACGTTTTAAAAATGGCCAGCCTGGTTGAGGCTTCTCTGGCAGGATCTCTTAACCTCGATAAGAGCATGGAAGACATTTTTGAACTCGAAAAAAAGATCAATGAATTTCACATGCTGATTGATGATGCATGCTTTAAATACATTGCACTTAAAAGTCCAAATGCTAAAGACTTGAGAACTGCAATTGCCATCATGAAAATCAATGCAGACCTAGAGCGCATGGGTGATCAATCCGTGAAAATCAAAAGACACCAGCAAATTATCGGACGAGATATTCTGCAAATTAAAAACATGGCCCTCGAAGTGAATCTCATGGTGAAGAATGCGCTGGATTCATTTGTCAGAAGCAATATCAAACTCGCGACAGACGTTATTCGACATGATCAAGAGATCAATGCAATCAACAGAGATATTGTTAGAAGTCACATTAATCAAATCAAAAATAATGAAATCAGCTTTGATGAAGGTTACAGCATCATTAAAATTTCTAAAAATCTAGAGCGTATCGGTGACCATGCTAAAAACGTCGCAGAAGATGTCATCTTCCTAGAATCAGGATCTGATATCCGCCACAATCCCGAATATAAAATTCCTAAAAAAGGTTAGCAAATGAATGCTTCTATTGTCCTTGTTGAAGATGAATTGGAAATTTGTGAAATAATTGAAAACCAACTAAGACCATTAGGTTTGAACCTTAAAACTTTTCACGATGGAAAAAAGGCCCTCGACTACATTCAATCAAATGACGGTAAAGAAGCTCAGTCTATTGCACTTTTTATTTTAGATCGTATGCTTCCCTCTGTGAATGGAATGGAAGTATGTAAGTTCGTCCGTTTTTTCAA
>CAMLRB010000315.1 GCA_946482295.1 uncultured Bacteriovorax sp.
TTTTGAAGTTAAAAAATATACTGGAAAAAGCGCAATGAAAAACTCACGCGAATATTTAGAATTGAAAAAAACTCTTGGTGTGGGATTTAAAAGCTCTCAACAAAAGAATGAACTCTTTGAAGCGGATTGTGAAATCTTAAAACTGGGAAGTAATAAATATCTCGCAACTTCTATTGATAGTTTAAGTGAAGAAATTGATCTAGGTCTTTATCGTGAAGTTGAAACATGGGCGTGGATTGCGGCGATGTCTTCTGTCTCAGATTTGGCCGCGAGTGGAACGAAGGCCATTGGTTTAACTCTCTCTGCTCAATGGAAATATGGTACCACTGATGAATTGAAACAAAAATTTTATAAGGCCTTCAATCAGGCCTGTAAAAAAGCCAATGTCCATTTTTTAGGTGGTGACAGTGGAAATGGTTCGGGTCATACCTTCACAACAAGTATTATAGGCGAATCGACCAAACATCCGCTCATGCGAACAAATGTTGAAGCGGGTGATTACTTAGTCCTCGCACATGGAAAGAAAACGGGACTGGCACCTGCGCTGGCGTTTCGATATTTACTTCATGCTCCAGCTGAAGTTCTTCCTGAAAAACTAATGAGACCTGAACCTTCGTGGAAATTTGCTCACCAATGTGCACCACTCTGTCGTGCAGCCATTGATACTAGTGATGGAATCGCTACTAGTATTTATATTATGGGTGAATTAAATAAATTAGGGGCCAATCTTTTCTGGAATCCTAAATTAAACAGCCCCATCGCCGCAACGGCACTTGAATCAATCGGGCTCTCACCATATTTTTTATGGCTAGGAGATCATGGTGACTTTCAAACCATGTTTGTCGTGCCTGAAAAGAACATCAAAAAATTCCCCTTGTCGCCGAAAGTGTCAATCATTGGACAAATGACGAAAAAGAAAAATTATCGTCTGGTGGATGGAATTCAAACGATAAACTTACCTATCGAGAAAATTGTTAAATGTCCAAGAGACTTAGATTCTTATGTCAAACTCGTCAATGAAATGCAGAATTATTTGAGCACTTACAAAAAGTGATTTGATTTCATCCATTCAACGGAATTTTTAATCGCTTCTTTGTAAGATTTAGGATGAAAATCTAAATCGCGTTGTGCTTTGGAATGATCATACCAATGATAAGCACCGGCCGAAAAAATATTTTCTTTACACAACTGTGTTTTAATCCCGACAGCTTCTAATCCACGCGCGAGAAACATCAACAATTTCATCGGCATTGGTTTTTGCGGCGGTTTTGCGCCGGCGAATTCTGAAATAGTCGTTAATAATTCTTTAATAGTAATATTATCGCCCGTTAAAAGATAGCGCTCTCCACTGTGACCTTTATTTACGGCCCTAATCATCGCCTTGGTAACGTCTTCAACTGCAACAACATTCACTCCACCGGTTGGGTAGACGCCAAGTTTTCCCTTGGCCGCTAAAACATTACCTTTGCGCATCTCTTTTTTTACGTCCCCTGCTCCATAAATTAGACCAGGATTAACGACGACGGCCGCTAACTTGCCTTCACGTGCATATTTTAAAACAAGCTCTTCGCCTTCACGTTTACTGTCATAATTAGCATATTCTCTACCCCGAGTAATGTTCAGCGATTCTTCATTCAAGAGTGGTGCTTCGGCCGTGAGATTAACTCCTACAGCAACAACAGACGAAACATGAATAAGTTTTTTGATTTTCATCTCAACACTAGCATCAAGAAGATTTTTTACTCCATCCACATTTATAGTAAACAATCTATTTTTGTCTTTAGGGTGAGCGCTCATCGCCCCCGCAACATGAAAGACAACATCGATATCCTTTAAGGCCTCTAACAGCGATGAATAATCGGTTAGATCACCAACAATCGTCGAAACATCGAGCTGATCAGATGACTTTCGCACGAGAGCTCGAATTTCGAATCCACTTTCTTTTAGGTCTCGAATAAGATGTGAACCTAAAAAACCGGTTGCACCAGTAACCAGACATTTCATGGCGCCCCCTTCCATTTAAATCTTCGTGAAAAATTTTTTTCTTTCTTTAATATAGCGACAGCTTCATCTTCAAATGTGTCGACCTCTTTCTTGAGAGGAGAATCTTCAAATTTTTTCAGTGCGAGTTGCGGCGAGAGATTGTAATCAACAATAAAAAAATATGTCTTAAAAAAATTATTAAGTGCCTGAGCTTTTGCTTTAGCCGCAAAGACCCTTTCATTAAGCAGCTGTAGTCCTAAAATTTTTATTGGTTTTGTTAGTCCTTTGATCAGAAACAGACAGTCTATTTTAGTGGTGTCTGTTCTTTCACAGCGAGCACTATCTGTCTTCCATGCCATATACTTTCCACTGTCTTTTTGATCAGTCTGCAATGAACAATCTCTAGTCCATTTTAAAAGTTCCAGTTTTTCATGACATTTTGAAACTAATTCTGATTTTATGCCCATCGACTTCACAACCATTTCTGATGTGTATCCTGTTGAAGGACCTACATTAGTGATCGATTTGATATTGGGACTTAATGCTGATTGAATTTCTGATTTCATAATAGCGTGACGAACCTGCTGAAGGGAATAACTCCCTTCTAAGGACCATTCAATTTTAAGGTCGTACCCTTTTTCATTAATGGTTATTTCATATCCAGTAGACGCCAGAAGTGAAAAAGGAAAAAAAATAAAAAGGACGACTAGTTTCATAGTGAACCACCAAAAGGTTTGGAGTTCTTTTTATCCCTTTCTAAGTATGCTTGCAATTCGAGATATTGTTCGCTATCTAAACAATAAACTCCAGCTTCACTTACAACGTTAAACTTACTCTCATCCAAGTTAGCAGAACCAATAAAAAATCCAGGGTAATCAAAGAGCCAAGTTTTATAGTGAATAAAATTAAAATAATTCAAAACATTTATTTTAGAATCTTCTTTTAAATTTGTATAAAGCTCGCTATTTGTTTTGTAGACTCTTTTTTTATCAC
>CAMLRB010000316.1 GCA_946482295.1 uncultured Bacteriovorax sp.
ACTGAATTAGGATGGAAAAATTATCAGGAGATTAATTCTCTCGTCGCCAATGAAATTATTTCACTAGCTGATGATGAAGATATTATCTGGGTTCATGATTTTCATTTTTTTCTTGTTCCGGGTTTAGTGAAAGAGAGGCGTCCTGATTTAAAAATTGGCTTCTTTCTTCATATACCTTTTCCAACATCTGAAATTTTTCGTGAACTTCCACAACGTAGAGAAATCATCCAGTCTCTCGCTCAATGTGATCTCGTTGGATTTCATGATCTTTCTTATATGAACCATTTTAGAAGTTCCGTTCAAAGGATATTAGGGGAATGCCATCTCGACTTAAACGATCGTAAATGGGGAGTGTATCCCATCTCAATTGATACAGACCATTTTATTGATCTCACGACTAAAGAACAGACAGTAATTTTTCTAGAGAAATATAAGGCCACAAAAAAAGAAATGAAATGGGTTTTGGGTGTTGATCGTCTAGATTACATCAAAGGCCTAAAAATGAAACTCCAGGCCTTTCAGGAATTTCTTAGAAAACATCCTGAACAACGTGAAAAAGTTCAGATGGTTCAGATCGTTATCCCTTCTCGAACCGAAGTGCCTGAGTATCAGCAGTTAAAAGAACAAGTTGAAATATTGGTTTCAAGTATAAATGGTGAATTCGGCTCCCCTACTTATATGCCAGTCTATTATCTTTATCATTCTGTATCCGAGTATGAACTCTCCGCCCTCTATCAATTGAGTGAAGTGATGTATATTGGAAGTAGAAGAGATGGAATGAATCTCGTCTGTCTAGAATATGTAGTCTCTCAAAGAAAAGAAAACCCAGGATGTCTCCTTCTCAGTGAATTTACAGGTGCTCACTCAACCATGAGTTATGCTCTTTCTATTAATCCATGGAATATCGAAGAGACTGCAGAAAAAATTCACGAGGCCCTCCATAGAGATCTCAATCAACGAAAAGTTGAAATGCAGTCGATGCAAGAATTTCTAAAGAAGTATACGGCCAGTGAATGGGCGCGTTTTTTCTTGAGAGATCTAAAACGTGGAGTTCATCATGAAAAACTTATTTCACTTTCAAAAAATGGACTATTCCATTGGATGAAAGATCTTAAAGATAAAAAAGTACTCGTGTTTTGTGATTTCGATGGAACTCTTACTCCGATAAGTTCAAGACCAGAAGAAGTCTCACTTCCCTTAGAAACGCAAAAAATTCTTCAGACACTTACAAGAAAAGATAATTGCGAAGTCGTTGTTATCAGTGGTCGGGATAAAAATTATCTTGAAACCCAATTTAAAAAAAGTGGACTAAATATTTCCATGGGTGCCTGTCATGGTGCTTACGAATATCGAAATGAAGTAGAAGAATGGATAGATCTAGCTGCTCATGACCCTATGAAATGGAAAGAAAGCGTTGTTGAGGTTTTCAAACTTTATACTTCGAGGACACCAGGAAGTTTTTTTGAAGATAAGGGCCATGCAGTAACCTGGCACTTTCGCAACTCTCCTGCGGAGTTTGCTGACTTTCTCGCTAATAAACTTTACTTAGAGCTTGAAGATATTATGCGCTCTCAAGCTGTCATGGTAACTAAAGGAAAAAAAGTTATCGAAGTTAAATCAGTCCATGCGAGTAAAGGTCTTTTTGTAGATCAATGGCTGAAAAATGCATCTTTCAGACCTGATGCGGTCATTGCGATCGGCGATGATACGACAGATGAAGATATGTTCGAATTTTTAAGCAGCAATAACGATATTAATCCCTACTGTATTCGAGTGGGTTCAGAAAAAACGAGTGCTCATTATTCAATAAAAGATCAGTCGCATGTGAATCTATTTCTGAAACAATTAGAACAATGTCTTCATTAAAAACAAGATAGTAAAAGCTGAATATTTTTTTTGTCAGGTCCGTTTTTGTTAAATCCTGGTACTTCCAAAATCCATGGTTTTTCCCGGACTCTTTTTTCATGGGCCAAATTTTTGAAACCTTGAAGGCCAATATACCCCTCTCCAATATTGTCATGACGATCATGGAAAGACTGGAAAGCTGTTTTGGAATCGTTCACATGTAAAACGACAAGTTTTTCTATTCCAATTTTATTCTCAAATTCATCAAAAAGTTTTTTTATTTTCTTAGGCGTATACCCATCAATGAGTCCGGCCTCAAATGCATGTGCGGTATCCAGACAAACAGTCACCCGTTTCGACTTAACCTTAGTTGCCAGAAAAGCAAGATCATCAAAACTAGAACCTATTTTATTGGGTCCTCCTGCAGAATTTTCCATGATCAATTGGGCCTTTCCGGGTGCATGCTTAAGAACAAGTTTCATTGCTTTTACTGCTCTAGCAAGACCTTTTGTCCGGGTGGTTTCGTTAAATGAACCTACGTGAAAGATCAATCCTTGTGCCTTTATCATCTCTGCAATCTTCAAATGCTCAATCAAAACTTTAACGGATTTCATCCATTGTTCATCGTTGGGAGTTCCTAAATTGACAAGGTATGGGGCATGTAAAAAGACATACTCGATATCACTCTTTTCGAGAGCATCGATGTATTGTTGAACAGATTCTGGATTTGGCATTCGACAGGACCACTGTCGAGGCGAAGCACCAAAAATTTGAATGGTTTTTGCTCCAATTTTTTTTGCTTTTTCTATTCCATTAATGAGACCGCCAGCAACTGATACGTGTCCTCCAATACAACTCATATCTTACCTCTATATGAATTGTAGCTTTGAGAGAACTAAGATTAAAGGCCCTTCATATTAAAAACAAAAAGAGTTTTAATGAATCCCCCTTCATCAAGCTCAACTTTTTTATCAAGCTGGTAGTATTTTTGGAAAAGCTCGGATTGGAGAAGATTGAGAAAAGCAGTTTGATCTGTATTGGGAGAGAGAAGAAGCTTTTTTGCTTTCAGTAGTTTTTTTTCAAGTAATGCT
>CAMLRB010000317.1 GCA_946482295.1 uncultured Bacteriovorax sp.
AAAGACGGAGATATTTTAAATGTCGACGTCACGACTTATTTAAATAAGTTTCACGGTGATACTAATAAAACATACCTCGTTGGTAACGTTTCAGATGAAGTAAAAAAACTCGTTGAAGTCACTTACCTTTGTACGCGTGAAGGAATTAAAACAGTTCGCCCAGGCGGACGTATTGGTGATATCGGTGCAGTCATTCAGGAAATCGCTCACTCGTACGGCTACTCAGTTGTAGAGGATTACTGTGGACACGGTATCGGTCGCGATTTCCATGAGGCCCCTCAAGTCGTTCATGTTGGGAAAAAAGGCACTGGCCCTGAAATGAAACCGGGAATGACTTTCACCATTGAGCCCATGATCAACTTAGGCAGAAAAGAAGGGAAAGTATTAAAAGACGGATGGACAGTCGTTACACGCGATAAAAAATGGTCAGCTCAATTTGAGCACACCATTTTAGTCACGCCAGATGGCCATGAAATCCTTACTCTTCGTTCTGACGAAAAACCCTAATGAATGGTGAGGGACGACCTTATCTATTTAATGCGCGGGCCTCATATCAAGACCGATTGACTCTCTTTTTGGACATCTCTCCAAAAGACGACACCATCAAAGATTTTTTTTACGAAGGCCCTAAGGCCAAAACCCATCAGGAAGAATTCGAAGAGCTCAAAAAACTTGTTTTGGGAAAAAAGATCACAGATCTTAAATTTCTCTCACGTGAAGAACTCAAGCACGAACACAAAACCATAAATTTTCAACGTCCCATTGCTGCTCTTTCACTCACTTTGATGAAAGAAGCGATTCTGCAATATCTCGGAGAAAATCGGACTTATAATCAGGAAAAAGATTATCTGTGCCTCTGTTTTGGAGTCACTAAAAGAGAAATAGTGAAAGAGGTGTTGGCCAGCTCAACTTTTGATCTTAAAGATTTGGTCATGTCCACAAGGGCCACTTCCGCCTGTGGAAGCTGCAAAGATCAAATTGTTTCACTCATTGAAAAAACTCGTCTGGAGAATGGACTTATTAAAGGTCTGACCAATTCAAGAGCGCGTGTGGATAAAGAAGGGCATTGGATTAAAATTCTTGATCTCTACCCAGGACCACTGCTCGTGATGATTGATGAGTTGAAAAATGAATGGATGAAGCGCGAAGATATTGTTGATAAGTTTTCAATTGAGTTCACGACGATCGAAGGATTGCATCTCGATGTTGTGGTCATTGATGATCATGGACATACTGATCACAAAAGAGGCAAGGGCCTCATCAACGCACTTACAGATTATCTCAAATCACAGACCGGTGTTCTTTTTTTTCTTCACCTTCGCTAGTTTAGCCGCTTCTTTTTCACAGCGCGCTTTGATCTCGTCTATTTTTTCAAGTTTGGTGAACACTGGAGCGAGTTTCGTTTTCTGGTGAATGATTTGATGAGTGCTCATTTCTTCTTCTAAAAATTTTAATTTTTCATTGAAGCTAACGAGTTCAGGAATGGCCTTCTCTAAACAATCAGGCGTGGCCATTTCTGATTGAATGCCTGCGATGAATGAAATGAAGAGGCGAGGGACTTGTTTATTAAACTCGTTGATGTAGGCCATTTTAAAAGGGCGCATGCTGGGATCTACACCTGAGAGACTTAAATCATATACTTCGTTTTCTTTGAGCAAAAGCAGGCGCAAAAGTCCGACTGAAGGAGAGTGTTTCTTACCAGCACAAATTTCGTTGATAAATTCACGCTTAACTGTAATGTCGTTGGCAGAGGCCAATTCATTTATAAATTCTTGATTGAGACGGAATAGGGCATCCGGAGGTCCCTTTTTATGAAGTCTTTCTTCTTCTTTTGCTAAGCATTGGAGTAGGAGGTTTTGCTTAGGTGAAGCACTTTGAGCTGCCACTAGAGATAAAAGGAAGCCTAGGCCAATTAATGTTCTCAGAACCATTGAACAAATCCTCGTTTTTTTTACAAACATGTCCTCTAAGTATATAGTTCTCTTAAACACACCACAAGCCTCTCTAAGGATCTAAGTTTGAAAGAAATGAGTTTTTGGGAACACGTTGAAGAGTTACGCAAAATGTTCATGCGTATTGCGATCATATTAGTGGTTGCATTTATTTGCACAACTTATTTTGCGGATGACATTACTGAGTATCTTTTGGCCCCTCTTCGCGCTTCACTTCTCGATACTAAAGCTGGAGTGATTGTCTATCACAACATTTTCGACAAAACCTTGGTTCAACTTAATGTGAGTATCTGGTGGGCGATTATGTTTTCGTCGCCCTTTTGGTTTTATCAAGTTTGGTCGTTCATTCGTCCAGGTTTGTATTCTCATGAAATAAAAATGGTAAAGCCCTTCATGATTTTTGGATGGCTGCTGTTTATCGGAGGAATGGCCTTCGGTTACTATCTCGTGTTTCCTTTTGCGTTTAAATTTTTGTCGATGTACGGAGTTTCAAACGTTGAGGCCAACATCAATCTTAAAGATTACATCTCCATGTCTAGCCAGATTCTCCTCCTCATGGGTGTGCTTTTCCAATTTCCGAACATTCTTCTCATTCTGGGGTTCATGGGACTTGTTACTAAACAAGTTCTTCGTAAATTTCGTCGTTATGTATATGTCGGACTTGCAGTTCTTGCGGCCATCTTCTCTCCGGCCGACGTGATCAGTATGTTAGCGGTTTGGATTCCACTTCTCGTTCTTTATGAATTAGGGATAATCCTAGTTGCCTGGATTGTTCACCCCTACCTTAGTAAAGTACACTTAAAATAGGATGAACGTTCATGACACTTTTTAAAAAAATCTTAAATGAATTATTGCTACCTTTGATTCTCTGCTGGTTTCTCATGACAGTATTTGTAGATATTTTTACTGTTCCGGTTGTTTTTAGGAATGTTAAAAGTTTGCAAGAGGCCGGTAAAGTCGGGATG
>CAMLRB010000318.1 GCA_946482295.1 uncultured Bacteriovorax sp.
ACCTACTATTATGAAAGTGGTGGCGTTAAAAGAGCACAGCCCCTGCATGTTACTATCCAATCAGATGATGACCTGAATAATAAATTCAATGTTAACCAAGCTGTAGGTTACCCCATTGATCGTTACAATATGATTTCAAATAGCATCACACTCTTTGAAGACAACCAGTTCCCTGTAAGTCCATTGTGCTATTTGTCAAACTCTTTTGATAATAGAAACGAAACATTGTATACCGGCATACATAATCTATCAACAAATGCTAGGCTTGAATCATTTTTCAAATCCACACTTGAATCCAAATCAGAAAATAAGGAAAGTATTCCTTCAGCCCCCTATTCAGAGAGCTATCACAGAAAAGAATTAAGAACCCTGCTGAGTTTTATTGCATTAGCTCGGAACAACGGGACTACAGAATTACCAGATATCCCTCAATCCTTGATTATTGAATTCAATTTTAACGAACTTGAATACCTGCGCGACAACTTTTCCTTAACATCCTCCCTATTTCAGTTTAATGACTTAGAACTTGTTCACAACAATGCAATAGAGGCCATTCAAAGTGAAATTGAACCAAAGGAAAAAATTTATAATTTAATTGTTCTTTGCTCCTTTTATTATGCACTTAGATGGGACATTTTTAAGCCCCACCGCATTGGTGCTACTCAAATTCAAGAAAAGATCAAGCAGTTTTCGCAAATTAGAATTGGGAAGTTTCTTTTCGAGGAAATATATAACTTCTTACATCCAATTTCTCTAAATCCACTTAATAATAAGAGCAATACCCTGGAATATCTTTTGGGTGAAAAAATGAAGCTAGCGATTAACCAAATTAGTCTTATCGCTGAGCAGAATATAAGCAATCCTTTGCGCTTTCGCGTAAAGATTGAAGAAGAGTTATGGTCATTTCTAAACCTGATTTTTTCCTTCCGCTACCTCGAACCAAGTAGTTTTATGGATTACAAATGGGAAAATCTAAGTTCAGGACAGGAAGCATTTTTTCTGCAGTTTGGAAGGTTGAATGAAATTAAAAACGATATAACCAAAAAAATGTTCTGGTTATTGATCGATGAAGGAGATTTATATTTTCATCCCCAGTGGCAGAAAAGCTATATCGAACACCTGTTCAAATTCATTACTTTAATATTTCCGGACAAAAAAGTTCAGATATTTATTACCAGTCACTCCCCTTTTATCGCTTCAGATTTACCTCGTTCAAATTTGATTTTTTTAAAGCGAGGTTCTCAAAACAAATGCGAAGTCACAGATATCGCTACTCAAAAGCTCACATTTGGGGCCAATATTCATATGCTTTACACTGACTCCTTTTTTCTGGATTCAGTTGTTGGCAGTTTTGCGCAAAAAAAAATACAGGAATTTATCAACTGGGCCACAGATAAAAATTCACCACCCGATGATGACGGTAATAAACAGAAATTTATTAATCTTATTGGGGAACCAATTATTTCGGCCAAATTATTAGAACTGTATGCAATTAAAATGGGGAAAAACTTCGAACTCACTCAATTATTAGTTCTAAGAAATAAAATAGAGGCCCGGATTACTGAAATAAAAAGAGATAAATGATTCAGATTAAAGATACTACAACCAGAAGACTAAATGATATATGTGAGGCACATTATTTAGGTGTAGAGAATATTGTGACAGGCAAACTAGATCAGCTCACTTCTTTTCCAAAAGTGTTAAAGGAATACCTTAAACAGGATGGTAAACTAAAACAAATCATTACTGCATTACCCGGAGATATGGCAAAGCTTGAAACAGAAATCAAGTTATGTGCAAAATCAAAGAATATTAAGAATCTGAATGGACATTTAAAACGCGTCTTTGATTATAAAAGATTCAGAAGTAAAGAAACACTGAATTATAACGCGTATCATTTAAGTGTCGCTTTAGATGTAAAAGTTTGCCCATATTGTAACCGACAATACACATTCACTACTATCGACACCGCCGGTGATTATACCAGACCTGAATTCGATCATTTTTTGTCCCAAAGCAATCATGCATTATTCTGCCTGTCCTTTTACAACCTAATCCCAAGCTGTTCAATTTGCAATTCAAGGCTAAAACATAATAAAAAATTCAGCCTCAAGAACCATTTTCACCCTTACCTGAACAGTTTCGGTAAAGATGCAGTTTTTAATTATGCTCCTGTAGATTACAATTCTACAATAGGACTTGCATCAAATCTGACTGTTTTTTTAGAATTAAAAGAAGATGCAGTTCATAAGGAGAAAATCAAAAAAAATATTGAGGTATTCCGATTAAATCAAATTTATTGTGGCCACGCAGATTATGTGAGTGAAATTATTAGGAAGTTCTATATAACAAATGCTGATTATTTGAAAACATTGTACAACACTTTTCCAAATATCGGATCAAAAGAAGAATTGTATAGAATTGCATTTGGCAACTATTTTCATGAAGATGACCATGAAAAACGAGTGCTTGCAAAATTAACGTATGATATTGCCAAACGGTTGAAACTACTTGAGTATCTCGAAAGCCTTTAAAGGCTTATTCTTTTAATTATAAACAAAGAAATAAAAAATCCCTTTCGAGACATTCATCGTCATAATATAAAATCTGCCAGAAACTTCAAAACACGCAATTAGTAGTGCAGATAGTCATGCGGATATTGATTTTACAAAAAAGCAAGAGGACGAAATTCAAAAAGTAATTGCTAAGGTTAATTTGGAGCATAAAGATTTAAATTGAAACTAAGCACAATTGTTAAGGGGATTTTTAGAGCCTACTACTCATTTAAGTACATTTCGATTATCCTTTCTACATAATGAACAAAATATCCCTGGAAATTGGGGTAAAGAAACCCTTTACTTGGATTTACTATCGTGCACTACTAGGACTGCAATCAGGACTCC
>CAMLRB010000319.1 GCA_946482295.1 uncultured Bacteriovorax sp.
GTTCGGCCGAAAAGACCGAAACATATTTTAAAATTTTCATTGAAGGAAGACCTACGACTGCAAGTCGCCCAGCGACTCCAGTACCATAAAAGGCGATGTACTCTTGAGAGGCACCACTAGGAAGATACGTTTTTACTGATGCTAATAAATCTTCTGCTGTAAGGCCTCGTTCTTTGGCAATGGTCGAGAGTTCTCCTCGAATGAGATTTTCTGACAATTGAGGAGATTCTGATTTTTCTTTGCTACAAGAAACAAGGAGTAGGAGAGTGATCAAACTGCAACTAATAGACTTCATATTTTTTCCTTGATTAAGGTTCTATTTGTTTATCATCATGACACTTTGAATTTATAAAAACGTGATTCGCATCAAGCTTTTGTGAGAAATGTGGATCATTTGAGTTTTATTGTCTGATTTTTTGACATTGGTCCACCTGGATCTTAGGCCTCTTTTTTGCTTCTGAATCCAGAGTCAAACGCAGGGAGGAGGAACATGGAAATGGAAAGGTTAAATCGATCAATTGGTGCTGTTGCACTCTTCTTCTATGGTCTCGGTGACATTTTAGGAGCGGGAATTTACGCCTTGATCGGTAAGGTCGCAGCGGAATCTGGAACAACGACCTGGCTTTCTTTTTCACTCGCTTTGGCCATCGCACTTTTGACAGCTCTCAGTTATTCAGAGCTCACTTCACGTCATCCATACAGTGGAGGTGCTTCCTATTTTGCGCAAAAAGCTTTTGATAAAAAAAATTATGCATTCATAGTTGGCTGGTTGCTTCTTTGCGTGTCGGTTGTTTCTATGGCCACTCTAGCAAATGCCTTCAATGGATATATAGAGGGAATGGGAGTTAAAATTTCTCCTCTCATTATCATGGCCGCATTTTTTATTTTGCTTACTCTAATCAATCTTAGGGGAATAAAACAATCATCAATGGTTAATATCATAAGCACAAGTATTGAAGTGATTGGTCTGATTGTGGTTGCTGTGGCCGGAATTTATTTTCTTAATGAACGTCCCACACCAACACCGCCATTAAATGTAAACGTCTCTTCGTTCTCTTTTCTAAGCATTCTTCAGGGATCGGCCCTGGCCTTTTACGCTTTTATTGGATTTGAAGACCTCGCTAACGTCGCAGAGGAGGTGAAGAATCCGAAACGAAATTTACCAATGGCCATAATGGGTTCACTTATTACGGCGGGTTTCTTTTATGTTTTTATCGGATGGCTGAGCACGCAGGTAATGTCGACAGAAATGCTGGCCAAATCAACAAACCCTATGACAGACATTGTGGAGCAATCTAAACTTCCTTTTCCGCTAAAAATATTTGGGGGAATTGCTCTCTTTGCAGTTGCTAATACATGTTTACTTAATTTTATCACGGCCTCAAGGCTGCTTTATGGAATGGCGGAGCAAGATCTGCTTCCGGATGCTTTTGAAAAGGTTCACAAGAGTTATAAAACGCCTACAGTCGCCATTCTTTCGGTGTCACCTGTTGCTTTTATTCTCGCATCTATCGGCCATTTAAGTTTTCTCGCGGGAACAACGAGTGTGCTTATTCTACTGGTCTTTTGTTCAACTAATCTCTCATTAATCAAAATTAAAAAAGACACTCCAGACTCAGATGGTTTCCGCATTCCTAAAATTATCCCTTGGATTGCATTAGCAACGAATATTTTGCTCATCTCTTTTAGTGACAAAAAAGCAATATTGGCCGCTGCTGGTTTTTTTGTAGCAGGCGCTCTATTATTTTATCCTCTACATGCTTTTCGTGAAAGGCAACTCGCAAGTCATGGTTGAAGTATGAAGACTAAGCATCAACCACAGACTCGGATTATAAATAAGAATTAAAATATGATGTCGCAGAAGTCCCTCGCATGCCCGGTTTGTCACTCACATGAAATTGAACTCGTCTGTTCGATCAAAACGATTTTTCTAAACACGCGTTTTAAATGTCTAAATTGCACTGCAATTTTAAAGCACAAACCGATTCCACTTTTTATGCTCACTGATGTTATCGCCATTCTTCTTGTGGCCGCATCCGTTTATTACCGTAGAGAAAGTTATTTTCTGCTTTATGTTTTAACTTTCATTTTCATCACAATGAATGCGTATTATTCGGCCAAAAATCGCGAATTAGTTGTTATAAAATAAGTACGCCGGCATTTCACCAGCGTCTGATTAATTTTTTTTGCAACTGCGAAACCAAAAGTATAGTGGCACCTTTTAGAGATTTTCAAGCGTTCGTAAATAGGATCGCAAGTACTCTTCAAGCGGCGACCAGAGTGTAGAAATTCTTTTTTCCGAATTAGTTGTTAGTTCGAGAACACGCAGTTTTGGCCGTATGTCGCTAAATGCTTTTGACATCGATTTTTGATATTGCAATTGATAAGGGTATTTTTGTTCGATTTTTTTGACAATTTCAATCGTATCGGAAGATTTTTTAAGCTCTTCTTTGGAGAGTTCAATCATCTTCACAACTTCTTTTTGACGGCTTTCAATTTTTTTAATTTCTCTTTCGATGCGCTCTTTTTGACCGCGCAAAAGCATCTTTGCATCTAAGAGATGATCCAGATCGAGCTTCTGCCCACGACTTAATTCAACTCCTCTTATAAGCAAGAGTTCGGATAAAGTTTCTCTATAAACCGAAGCGAGATGGTATTGAAGAAAGAAAATTTCATAGGGATCTTTATCAGAGCTGTTTAAGGTCTCCCGTATCAGATCCATGAAGTAACGGTTGTTAAAGAAGTAAACTGGAGGAGATTGATCTTTCCTCGTCAGCCAATCTCGCTC
This sequence comes from uncultured Bacteriovorax sp., assembly GCA_946482295.1. The sequence goes on from CAMLRB010000319.1 coordinate 2,789, forward strand.
AACTAGCGAATCAAGAAAGCGCATCATTTGCGTGTTTTGTATGATTACATTTTTTGCGAATGGAGCGCTTTCC
>CAMLRB010000320.1 GCA_946482295.1 uncultured Bacteriovorax sp.
CAGAGTCAAAAAGCATTAAATCTTTTGGACCACAAAGAGCTGAAAGAGCTCCAAGATTTGCTTGCATACCTGTTGAGAACACGATGGCCGCTTCGTGCCCTAAATATTCAGCAAGTTTTACATCAAGTTCTTCGTGAAGATTTAAGTTACCATTTAAGAAACGAGATCCAGTACAACCTGTTCCGTATTTTTCAATAGCTTTAATTGCAGCTTCTTGAACGTATGGGTGGTGAGTAAGGCCGAGATAATTGTTAGAGCCAATCATAATATGTTTTTGGCCTTTAACAGTTACAGTAGATGCTGCAGTTTCCTCAATCGCGCGGAAAAAAGGATAGAGATCGTTGTTACGAAGTAAGTTCGCCCTTTCAATAATTTTACTTTCAGAAAAAGGGGCACGAGAAGCAGTTGTGATGTCCATCATCGCATTACCTTGAAAAAGAGGTCTTGATCATTTCTTAAGGGCCAAAACTACTAGGAATGGGATTTAACGTCAATGAAATTGGGCGGGTGTGAAAATTATATCTGATTAAAAGGGCCTATGAAATCGAGAGATTAGGCGAGTCCTTAGCTGGCCCCTTCGGTCATTTTTGAAAGGATAGTATCGAACTTTTTCTTCATTTCTTCACCACGAGCTTCGGTAGAGATTTTAATATAAAGCTCATCCTCTGTTTTTCGCGGAATATCTTTAAAGGCGATCCCAATTTTCATCATACCTGTAGGTTTTCCAGCTTCATCATTGACTGGGATATGGGCAGCAATTTGGGCCATAGGAATGTAGTAATTTTTACGGTCAAAACGCAAAGTACATTCGGTGAATAACTTACCTTTAGAGAAGCGCTCAAGTTGTGAGGGCTCAACCAAGAAACTCGTTCCTCCCACCGAAATGTCCAATGCATCGAAGACTTGGTCATCGATTTTAAATTGAATAGGGATGACATCACTGGCGGCCAGACGATAATTTCCACGGGCCTGACTTTTGTAAATAACATCATTGAGTTCGAGACTGTATGTGAGATCTTCAGGATGAAATTTTAAGCGACCTGCAGAGAAGTAATTAATTTTCTCTTCAATAGGAACTTTCACGAGAACTTGTTTTCCCGCCTTCGTACTTCCTGTGATTTTTGTGACTAACTTTCCAGTAGGGCGAAGTTTGATAATGCGTGGATTGGGATAATAGTCGACAGCTTCATAAAGCTCGGCCTGCTCATCGGTCTCTCCCTTTTCCCATATAGTTATTGGAGGAGAATTCTCCAGCGTGCAATGCATATTCATGCTTTCAGTAAATTCGGCCTCTTCGGCCACCTGAAAGTAGTGCTTTTTATTAGGATCCTTCTTAGTATCCTGTTTGGGGTCCTTTTGATCTGTCATACCTTAATATTCGGTTAAGTATAGAAAAGACTTTAACTAAAGCTTGTGATTGAGTGACTTTAGCTTCTTTTTTAAGTAAAATTTGCGCCGAATGACTACTATGACGACTATCACTCAGGCCTTCAATCTCGACAAAATGGAGGTCCAACTTCAAAGCGGACAGGCCAAGTATCAAATCAGCACGCCTGAAGGTCCTATCGCACTCCACGAAATGATTGGACGCGAGTTTAAGATTCATTATCAAAAAGAGATCAACTGCTCTCATTGTGGCAAAAAAACCAATAAAAGTTACTCTGGTGGTTATTGCTTCCCTTGCTCGATGAAACTCGCCGAGTGCGATCTTTGTATTTTGCGACCGGAGACATGTCATTTTGCCCGTGGGACCTGTAGGGAGCCTTCCTGGGGTGAACAAAACTGTATGATTGACCACTATGTTTATTTGGCCAATTCATCAGGATTGAAGGTTGGGATTACAAGAACAACTCAGATTCCTACCCGCTGGATTGATCAAGGGGCAGTTGCTGCATTACCGATAATGAAAGTCAGCACGAGACACCTCTCAGGACTCTTTGAAAAACTGATCTCTTCAGAAATTAGTGATAAGACTGATTGGAGAAAAATGTTGAAGGGCGAGCAAGTCATCATCAATCTTGAAGAAAAGCGCGATGAAATTTTTCATCTTTTCGGTGAAGATATCGACCGCATGGAAAGTGATTACGGATCAGATAAAGTGCAGATCCTTGAGCATGAAACTCCAGTGGCCATCGAGTACCCGGTTCAAGAATTTCCGACAAAAGTTTCTTCTCTTTCATTTGATAAGCACGAAGTTGTTGGAGGAATACTCCAAGGTATCAAAGGACAATACCTTATATTTAATACTGGTGTAATCAATATAAGAAGTCATACTGGCTACAAAGTAAAATGCGAATTTTAGGTTTACGATATAGGAGATCATCATGAAAACAGACGCACCAAAAGTTATCAAACTTTCAGAATACAAAGCACCAGATTACAACGTTGAGACGATTGATCTCACAGTTCACCTAGATGACACAAAAACGCTTGTGCAATCTAAGATGAAATTAAAAAGAAATGGTGAGGCCGGTGCCAGTCTCGTTTTAAACGGTGAAGAGCTTGAACTAAAATCACTTAAATTGGATGGACGTGATCATTCTGATTACGACTACAATAAAGAAACGCATCTTCTTACTGTAAAAAACGTTCCAGCGTCTTTTACTTTGGAAATTGAAAACATTATTAATCCTGAAGCTAACAAAACGCTAGATGGTCTTTATAAATCGGGAACAATCTTCTGTACGCAGAACGAACCAGAAGGTTTCCGTCGCATTACTTTCTATGTTGATCGTCCAGACAACATGGCAAAATTCACCACGAAGATTATCGCAGATAAAAAAC
>CAMLRB010000321.1 GCA_946482295.1 uncultured Bacteriovorax sp.
CGTTAATGAATTTTCCCCATGTGATTCTACTTGCGGCCATTTTCAAATCGACATTACGATCAATAACGACTGGTGATTTTCCTCCCAATTCAAGTGTCACAGAAGTGAGATGTCTGCTAGCTGCTTCCATTACTCTCTGTCCTACTTGAGGAGAACCTGTAAAGAATATGTGATCGAAAGGAAGTTTGAGAAGATCAGCTGCGACCTTGGCATCTCCTTCAACAAAAAAGACTTCATTTGATGGAAACACCTCTGAGAGAATTTTCCTGAGAATAAAAGCTGTTGCAGGTGTTTTTTCTGAAGGTTTGACCACAATGCAATTTCCCGCAGCTACGGCCGCGACCAGCGGATTAATAAGTAATGAAAAAGGATAATTCCACGGAGCGAGTATAAGGACTACGCCTTTTGCTTCGTAGTGAATCGCCGAGCGTGAACCAAAAAGAACAAGTGGTGTCGGAACTTTTTTCGGTTTCATCCATTTTTTGATTCTTTTCGTGGCAAAGTTTATTTCATCAAGAACGGTGTGAATTTCAGTGAGTTCACTTTCAGGATAGGGCTTTTTAAAATCTTTAAAAAGAGCAGCTTTGATTTCTTCACGATGAACAAGAATCGTCTCTTTCAACTTTTTTAATTTTTCAATGCGAACATTGGCCTGTGTTTGAGAAACGTTCCAACGGTTTTCTTTGAGAGATTGAAAATTTTGGTTGAGATCGATCATTGATTTGTCCTTATAATTTTTCTTTGAGTATGTGACACATATATCCGTTGGGATTTTTGATTAAATAATCTTGATGATACTCTTCAGCTGAAAAATAATTCGAGAAACTTTCAACTTGTGTGACGATGGGATTTTTGAAAACTTGCTTTTGATTAAGCTGTGCAATTACCTCATGAGCAATTTTTTTTTGTTCATCGTTAAATGTGAAAATGACTGAACGATATTGAGTCCCAATATCATTGTGTTGACGATTGAGAGTTGTGGGATCATGTAATCTGAAAAAGACATCGAGCAGACTTTCAAAAGTTAGAACATTGGGATCGTATTCGATAAGGACAACTTCTGCGTGGCCCGTTATTCCCGTGCAAACCAACTCATACGATGGTCTGGCCATTGTTCCGCCTGCATAACCGACTTCTGTTTTAACAATTCCCGGAATCGCACGCAAGATTTGCTCGACCCCCCAAAAACATCCCGCACCTAATAAAACTTTTTCAGTGGCCATAAAATTCTCCTAAGTAAGGACAAAAATCCCTGCTCCCATAAAGAAATAGCAGATTAATTCACCACCGTAGTCTATCCAAAATTCGTTGAGGGGCATAGATCGAAATCGACCTGTTTTAAAAGAGGAAGCCCCTGTGAAAAGCAACCATGCGCCAAGCGAAACCTTCATGGCCTCAAGGAACTTATTACTAATCAAGGCATGTTGAAGAGTATCCAGCCCCCATACGTTCAAGAAAGAGCATATATAAATGAATAACCAGTCTTTCTTGGTCAGAATAAGGTTTTTTTTAAACTTTTTGTTCCACCCGTAAACAATTCCTAAATTGAGTAGCGCCACAATGGGAATATATGCGTAATCTAAGACGTTCATACGCGATCTCCTTTTCATGTTTCGGGTAATTCTTTGATTGATTCTTTAAGTATTTTAGTGAATAAAAATGAAATGAGCAAAAATTCTGAGAATTCCTTTTATAGCTATGATTATCATCAGCCGGATGGGTATCGCTTCTCCCTAGATTCTGTCTTTCTGGCCCAAAGGGTAAGCGCTTTTCTTAGCTCTCAATATGCTCCTGAAGCCATTAGTGGCCTTAAAACAATGGATTTATGCGCTGGTTGTGGGGTTATTGGGATGGAGCTTTTTTTCCATCAGAAAACAATCAAGTCGATCGACTTCATAGAAGTTCAAAGTTTATACGAAGAGTATTTTTCCAGAAATGTAATGATGATAGGAGCTGAAGATAAGGACTTTAAGTTTCATCTCATGAATTATTCTGAACTTTCTCACAATATTAATTTTAAAGAACAGTACGATCTTGTTCTTTCGAATCCTCCTTATTTTTTTCCAGGCGAAGGTCTACTTTCCCCCAACGATTTTAAAAATCGTTGCCGTTTTTTTATCGATAGTGATTTTGAACAATTATGTTCCGCCATTAATTACATTTTAAAACCAGAGGGAAATGCGTTTGTTTTAGTCCGACCTGGTAAGCATCATGGACGGGATCTTTTCAAGGAATGGCAGAATCTTATCGAGAAGAAAAAATGGAATTTAACGGCTGAAATTTTTGATGAAGTCCGCGGAACCAACATCGTGAGATTGACTAAAAAAGCCTAAAAAGTTTTCTACCAGCTGTTTTTCTAACTGCTGAGAAGAAAGTCCTAATTCAGCTGAAGCTTTAGCATATAGTTCATCCAGCGAAATTTCATGCTGATCATCTGTTTCAAGCAGCAGACGATTCGATGGAATTTTTTTAAAGTGTTCGTGTTTCACTTGGAACAAAAAAAGAAATGAAACATTTTTTTTCCGCGATGGAAGACGTTCTGCCTGAATACAATAAGAGATATGGGAGACCAAAAGCATGAGAGTTGTTACCTATCGCTACCAACATCAATACGGAACGGAGACACGTCTAGGTTTACTTGTTGATGATACAACAATCCTCGATCCCAATCTCGCATTTGCCTGCGATTTTGAACGTGAAGGACGTTTTAACCCGCGTGAACGTGCCAATGACTATTGTCCTCCTTCACTCAATCGCTTACTGCGCTTAAAAG
>CAMLRB010000322.1 GCA_946482295.1 uncultured Bacteriovorax sp.
ACAGATGCAATTGCAGAGTTTGCACCTATTCTTCATGTTGAATAGAGGCCTTTAGTGGATAGTTATAGCGACTCCTCAATATTTGAAGCTGCAATTCTATTTCTTTTCAGGATATGCACCGATTGTTGCTTTTATTCTATGAATTAGTTTTGCCTCCAATTCAGAATGATCTTTCCAAATTATCAAATTCAAATGTCTCACATCAAAATGACAGTTGTTCTTTTCAGCTTCATTCACACAATGGATAACTTGAAGCCCTTTTGATTTAGCGTAGCCAGCTTCATAATAAACACCAGATTTTTGATAAGTTAAGTCTGCAATAACAAAATGTGATTCATTTATCAAGCCAATTACTTTGTCCATAATCCCATCGTTGTGAGGAACTTCATTGACGATAACCGGATTCCAATTTAGGGCAAAGCATGCCCTTTTGATTGCATCGCCAGTCGCGGATGAAAGATCAGCTCCAGATTGATCAGTAAAGGCCATAGCAATAAAAACATCCCTTGAGTTTGAAGGTAATGAGCCACTATAAATTTTATCCCATCCTTTGGATGTCAATTTTACATTATGTGATAGAAAGTCAGATTTAGTTTTTTCAGTATGTATTGGATTTGTAGGTGAAGTTGAAGAGATTGACAGTATGATCATACCTTTTGCAGCTAAAGATTTATACCATTCATATAGTTCAGAAAAATCAGCTATATTTAATTCATAAATATCAAACAAATGGAAGCTTACTTGAGAAAAAGGATTAGAATCTTTTAACTTTTCAGATATTTTTTTTAGAATTAAATCTTCTTTATATTTATGATCTATTTTTTTTAATTTTAATAAACCCAGCTCAAATGGGCGAATCTGTGTTTTTTCGGAGACGTAGTTTTTATCCCAAACGAAGTATGGAATAGTTGAAGAATTGTTTTGAGTTATTATTTCATTTAAAATTTTCAATTTATCTATCTCATTAAGATGCATATGTTTTGGTATAGATAGTGCAACTTCCCGATTGATCCAATATTCATAAGTTCTTTCTTTAAATGTTACGGATATCGAATGTCCATCATACTCTTTTGATAATGAAGTTATTTTGGCTTCTAGACCCGAAAAAAAACATATTCCCATAAAAAACCTAATTTAATTAATAATCTTTCTTAGTATCTGAAAGGCATCGAAGCGTTTGTGATCTCTAATTCATAATGTTCATACATTTTTTTTATCTCACATGCACCACAATCGTAAGTGATTTCAAATTTTTTGGTTACACCTGGTTTTATGTTTCCAGACAAGTAGGCGCGTCCTAGTTTTATTAAATTTCTTTCTTTGTCATAAAAAGAAGCTTCTATGGAAACAGAATCAAAATTTTCTGTTCCATCGTTTTTCATTTCACCAATAATATATTTCTCGTTACCGTCATTATTTTCTGGCCTATGCCACAAGATTTTCAACTTGTGGCGTTCAGCTGAAATAAATTTGTTACTGTAAGTACTAGTTGAATTGCTAACTTCATCGCTGTCTAGAAGTACGTAAAGGCTACAAACTACCACTAAAAAATAAGCCAAATGAATAGATCCTCTTTTAACCCACTCCTTGCAATTTGGACATTTCTTGCAATCTTTACGAATGACCGAGAGGCAGTACTTACATTTTATTTGATCACTCATATTTAATCTCAATTTCTTTTGGAATATATCGACAATGTATTTAATAAACATGAACTAATTATTAACCGAATGATTTTGTCGGAATTTTTCAGGAGTGATTATGAGGAAATTGATTCTTCTTACGACGTTAATTATCTCTTTCAATGCTCTCTCACAAACGCAAGAGCAGGCCATTGATCAATCTATGGATCAAGCTTACGAAATGATGTCTAAAGGAATGACTCCCGAGATGAAGCAAAAGCTTAAAGACGAAATGGATAAAGCGCGCAAGCATGCACATGAGTTTCAAGCGTTACCACCAGAGGAACAACAGCGACGATTGGAAGAAGCGAAAAAACCAATGACTGAAGAAGAAAAAGTAAAGATGAAACAATCATTTGAGCAAATGTCATCTGAAGAGAAGGAGATGACTGAAATTATAAAAGAGAACTTAAAAAAAGAGATTGAAGCTCATAATGAGAGAGTTAGAGAGATGAAAGAGAAACAGAAATAGATTTATCCTCTTCGATTTTTGAATAGAGAATGGTTCGAGAAGACTCTTCAATACCATCTTCATTCCTATAGCGTTTTGAAACCTTTGTGTGCGTAATTAAATACTCGAGACAATTAAACAGTGAGATATCAAATGTTCAAAAATATTATAATGCTATCTTCGATCTTAATTTTAACAGTATGTCGAATTACAAATGCAGAAATTATAGATTTCAAGGCTGTACTCAAATCCAAGAAAGAAGCTGATAAGCTTAAAGGTATTATCTGGACTTCTGAAAGATGGAAAGAAGAGAGAACGAAAGTTAGACCTCTTTTTTTCGAACAATTTTGTAAAGAAAATAATTTTGATTTCGATTTTTACAAAAAGAATTATATTTTTGTACCAAATATAGAAGATCCTGCTTTGAGATTTGTTAATGCCGATGCGATACAAAATATCTTTTCAAGCTTAGAAACTATTTCCACTACATATCGACCAATTAACTTAAAGTTCTTCACCGGAAGAGAAGTGAATTTATCTTTGAATAAACTAGGTCCAAATTTTTTTGTTGTTACCACTTTATATGATAAACAAAAAAACAAATATTTTGAATTGT
>CAMLRB010000323.1 GCA_946482295.1 uncultured Bacteriovorax sp.
GTAGCAAGATCAAGAGTTTTCCCTGCTGCATAATTGATGGGGCAGAAGGCCTTTAACTCATCCACAGTTGCGCCTTTACCTTTGAAGATTAATTGGGTGAAAGCGACGATTTTTGGATCAGCAGCGCTCAATTCACCAGAGCGTTCTGCATCAGCGTAAGCTTCTTTTAATTTGGCAAAGAGGTCTTTTATGCCCGAGTCTCTCTGCGGAGTAGAATATGCATCAAACTCTTCATAGTCCATACAACGGTTGCCGATTTGCTTGAGATAAACGAGTGCCTGGTTGACATAATCAATACGGGCCACTGATTCATTACAAAGCGCTGTGAACTGACGATTTACTTTTCCGCCGCGTGTTTCGATAATTGTTGCTACAGATTTTTTAACGTGTTTGAAAAATTCGTGAGCGCCTAATTTTTCAGCAAGCTCAAATTGCTCCATTGATGGGCCAAGCTCCGCCGGAATCGCTGAGAGATCAGCACCTAAATGTTCCGGCCATCTGAATTTTTTGAATCCCCATGGTGAGTGAGGAAGTTCTTCGAATTCTTTTTCTTTACGTCTGAGCAAAGGTCCATGGGCCTTTTTATTGGCCTGAGTAGAATAGATAACATCAAATGTGCCAACATCATTTATTTTTTTGATGTTGTATGTGTGTCGAATAAATTTTCTAAAACGTGCTTTCACTTTCAACATAAAAAGTGAACCAGGCGCAATTGATTTGATAGCGACAGGGAAGGTATCAAAGTAGGCGAGGTTTTCAGTTCCGACTGAATCACCAATTTCTGTGATCATCGCGACTAATCGGCTTTCGCTTGTCGATCCGGCCTTATCCCATTTGTTCATTCTATTGTTAAGAGTTTTTCCATCGCGCGAGCCTGATGGTGCATTCATGACGAATGGAAGTTTGTGATGATAAGCAAAGACTGCTCTGAGAGCATAAGAAGCATCGGCACAGTCAGGATTAATTCCGTAGTAAGGTGAAGATGTCTCCGTAAACATTGTTTCTCGAACATTGGGACTTTTCATCCATTCAGAAAATAATTCTTCATAGTGAAGTGACCAAGATTGAGTATCTTCCCAAACGGCTGCTTGAGCGTTGAAAGACAAAAAAAGAACAGATATGATGAAGTTGGATATTGAATGCATAGTACCTCTAAAATTCTCTTTTTGAGCTGGAAAGGTGTTTTATTGAGGTCCATCCAAAAGGTCAACGACGATCATGGTGACAAGCGAAAAAAAAATTCTAATTACAGGTTTCGAACCTTTTGACCATGCGACTAAGAATATTTCAGCCGAGTGGGTTAAAAGGCAACTGACAAAAACCTTTAAAGATCGAAAGGTAGAAGGAGTGATCCTGCCTGTTGTTTTTCATAAATGTTTTGAAGTTTTTAAAGAGCAATATAAACAAATTGATCCTGATATCGTCATCCTCACAGGGTTCGCACAGAACAGAGAAAAATTAACAGTCGAGCGAATAGGGATCAATTGGATGGATGCACGCATTCCCGACAATGAAGGCCAGCGGCCAATCGCCATGAAAATCATTCCAGAGGGGGCCGATGGTTTGTTCACCACGCTCGATCTGAGAAGATTGCAGGCCCTTTGCCCAGAGCTTGGGATTTCAACGAGTGCTGGAGAATATGTGTGCAATGATCTGCTTTATGAAGTTTTAAATTTTGTACGAGAAAAAAAGCATCGAGCTGAAGTCACATTTTTCCATCTACCCGGCCAGATGGATGAACACATTGTCTTTACCCAATTGGATAACATTCTTGAAAATTACTAGCTTACTATTTGTCATTTTTTTTAGTTTTAAGGCCTACGCTTTGGTCGAGATTGCTTCAACTAAACGTCATTCGTGGCAAGAATCATGGTCACAGGTTTTATTAGATGAACTGAGCAAAGAAGATTTTAAAAGTTTTCTTAGTTTGGAAGTTGATCCGGAAGATCTTAATGAACTAGGGTGTGGCGGCTATAATCGCGAAACCGATTTGGAAAAACGCAAAGATTTCTGGATTGTGTTTCTCGCATCTCTTGTTCGTGCGGAGAGTGCCTTTAATCCCAAGGCCGGCGCCATTGCTCCGAAAGGTGGACATGGCAATTATGGACTCCTTCAATTCTCAAAACGCACGGCCCGCGAGCAGTGTGGACTTTCGAAGATGGAAAGTATTCGCGATCCACTTTTACACCTTCCATGCGGCCTTAAATTGCTCTCCTGGCAGTTGCACGGAGCTCCTTCTAAAAAAGGAAAACTTTTGAGACCTGATTTAAAAAATCAGCTTTTTGGAAAACGTATCTTGTTGTGGGGACCCTTGCGCCAAAATGATAAACGTGGTCGCGCCCTTCTTGTCGGATGGTTCAAAAAACATCTCACTCAACTCCCTTTTTGTTCTTAACATTTTGGCATGTAAGCACAGAAGCCTGGGCGAGGTCCAATCTGAGGATGATTGCGGCAGGTATCCGGGCGATCCTGATAGCGGGTACATTTTTTATCAGCTCCCAAAAAGATACACGAGCTGTCCGGTTTTTGGGCGAGCGTGAATTTTCCAGTTGATGGAGTATAACGAGTCACGGCCCTATCTTTGAGGGCCTCTTTGATTTGCTCTTTTTCTGAAAGCTCTAAATGAAAATCAACGAGAATGCCCAAACGAATGAGGTCGGAAACCTTCACTTCCACCGGCATATAACAACAAAGTCCCTCGCAAGAATCGCAAAGTCCCTTCTTGT
>CAMLRB010000324.1 GCA_946482295.1 uncultured Bacteriovorax sp.
AACGATCCATCAATGGACCATAAAAAAGTTGTCCAGAAGCAAGCCCTACAAAATAACTGGAAAGGGTCATTGATACTTGCGAGACTGTTGTATTGAGTGCCTTGGCCATCAAAGGAAAAGCAGATAAATACATATCAATTGAAAAAGGTGAAAGTGCTGTTAAACATCCCAAAATTAAAATGAGAACTGACTGTTTATTTTTTGATTTATCCATCTTGCGGGTATTTTACTCTTTATCGATAGGGATAGGCCATTAAATCTTGAATTTGGTATTTTTGTTTGAGTGCCGCCAACTGTCCCCGACTTCTCAAAAGATAATCACTAAAGTCTTGAATGATGGCCCGATGATGACGAGTGGATAAGGTTGAGTCCAATTCTAAGTAAGGTAAATGGCGTGCAAAAATCAAAGTCCCTTCTAAATTCGCCTCTCTTAAAATTGATTCAGCGACATTGATATTAATAAAAGCAGCATCGATCACACCATCAGAAACATTTTTTACAAGATAATAGGCACTTTCAAATTCTTTATGCTGAATCAGTTTACGTCTTATACGATCGACATATGGCCATGGTGTATATCCTTTTATAGTACCAATTGATTTAATGGTATCAATCGAGGCACCAGCGCGAGAAGATGTCACCATTAGACCTTCAATGAAAGTGACAACATCAACTGAAAAGAAAATGTTATCTTTGACATTTGCGTCCACTAACCATGCTGGATTATCTGGGTATCGAAAATCGATTTTTCCTTCCCATAATGCTTTTGTTAACTCACCTAGAGGGTATGAGACGTATTTGAAGGTGTGCCCCTTCTGACTCCCATAAGCATCTAAGACTTCTTTGAAAAAACTCAATTTCATTTCTTTATTTTCCATTTGATAAAAAGGAAAATAATTTATCTGTTCAACCCCCACTGTAAATTCATCTGCTTTTGACGGAGTGCTAAGTATAAAAATAATAAAGAGTGTGAGTATTTTCATCATTGTTTCATTATGTGTAAGCGCAAGCGGTCTTTTCAATAGACTGAGCATTACAGAAAATAAATCATGCAGAAGTTCTTCAATATTATTCTCGTTTCCATAGTTGTTCTCGCAGTATTTCTTTCTGAGCAAATCATTGTTCTCGCCAAAGATAATCAAAAAAATAAAGTCGATTTAGCTGAGCTAAATCATATTCGGTATGGCCTTTTTAGTGTTGATACATGGAAAGGGCAGATAACCGAAATTGTTATTGAAGAAATCGATAAGCTCGATCTCTCAAGCGGCCATCAAAAACAATTAAAACCAGCGATTGAATCTCAACTCAATGTTCTCATCGATAAAGTGTATGAAAGAGTAAAAGAGAGCAACAAAGGCTCCATCAAAGGTTGGGCAAAGCAGAGATTATTGAATGTTTTTGTAAGTTTGGAAAACATTAAGAAAGGTGTACCTGGCTATGCTGATGCCATCATAATGGAAATGAAAAAACCAAAACTCAAAGGGAAAGTTAAAAAAATCTTAAAAGACAAAATAGTTTATTATTTGAAGCACTCTTATGACACTCAAGATTTATCTAAAGTGAATGCCATTCTTGCAAAAACAAATTCAAAAAATGTAGATGAAGCTCGTATTAAGCTCGCATTAAAAATTTCGACAAATTATGATCAGGTAGCCTTTTATTCCTTACTACTTTTTACTTTGACTTTTTTGCCATTCCTCATACTTTTTATGCGTAAGAAAACTCTTAATCGACTTGAGTTTTCCTGCTTGGTTCTCTATTTACTTACACTACTGGCAACTGGTGTTTTAACACCTATGATTGATCTTGAGGCGCGTATCTCCAAAATGTCTTTCGTGTTGATGAACAATCCTGTTCAGTTTGAAGATCAGGTGCTTTTCTTTCAGAGTAAAAGTATCATCGATGTATTTATGCTAATGATTAAACACAAAGATTTTGAGATGAACGTTGTCGGAGTTCTTCTTGTCATCTTCAGTATTATTTTTCCCCTGAGCAAACTTACATCATCCATCCTATATTATCTCAATGAAAAATTGCGAAAGAATAAATATATAAAATTTTTCGTTTTAAAGTCCGGAAAATGGTCGATGGCGGATGTAATGGTTATCGCCATCTTTATGGCCTACATTGGATTTAACGGGGTCATAAACTCACAACTAGCGAGTTTACGAACAGCAACGCCTGAATTAACGATCATGACAACAAACGGAACTTCATTGCAACCAGGTTATTATCTTTTTTTAACCTATGCTCTTCTCTCGCTATATCTAACCAGTCTCATTCGAAGAAAAAACTTAATGAGCTAAATAACGAAGGATAGCTTCACGCTCTGCCTGTATTTCTTTTGATGTCCTAAATCCCATAGGACGTAAAAGACTTACAGGAGGGCACCAGCCAATCAATGAATGCATAAAAAGCAACGGAGATTGAATAAGTGGTCCCCATAACCATTTTCGATTTCTACGGGCCATTACGAGTTGAGCGAAGACCGCCGTTGAAAAAAATGTCATCAATGCACGATCAATATCCCATTCGCGATCTAACTCTTCTAATCTTTTCCAGGCGGCATCAGATCCCATGCGCTCAATAGAAACTAAACGCTCTTGAGTTTTTTTATCAAGACGCTCATTTACTGAATGCGGAGTCATCGCACGAATTCGATCATGGGGAATTATGGGTGATTCAAAGTTCATATAAACCTCCAGTTATAGGTATTAAATCTCTTT
>CAMLRB010000325.1 GCA_946482295.1 uncultured Bacteriovorax sp.
TTAAGAAGTTATCTCGAAGCTTTAAGGTTGGTTTCTCAATAAGATAAAATGAAGCTGCGCTAATTAAAAGTGTAATAACAACAAAGAAAGCAAGTCTTAAGAGATCGCTTGATTGAGAAAAAAGTTTTAATGAAACTTTAACCGTCAAATTATTCCATAAATAAATACCATAAGACCAAAGCGCGATATGATGAAAAACCCCAGAGAATGGTAGTTTTTTTAGGTCGTAAGTCCCAATGAGAATTAATGAAAAGGCGAGAGCAAGGAGTTGAAAGCTTAAAATCACTTTTTCGCCGGTATTGTAAGGACCAATGTATAAACAGGATAAAATCAACAATGCGAAACCAGATAAAAAAAAGGGAAGCTTGTTTTTGATGACAGACCATTGGTCAAAACTTCTCGCCAAGAAAAGTCCCCATGATATTCCATCCAGGTGTCCGAAAAAAGAAAAGTGATAATTAAAGGCCGCGTTTGTGATGTTGAATGAATCAACCCCTTTGGAGTAGAGAAATGATCTATAAATGAGAGAGGCAATACCAGGGAGTAGCCATATATATGCAGGCGATTTTTTTAAATTGAATTTGAAAAAAATGAGTGGAAATAAAACATAAAATTGCTCTTCAATGCATAAAGACCAACTTTGTACAAAATCTTTCGGTTCAAAAAAGTTCTGAATAAAAAAGAAATAATGAAGGGGTTGGTCGTTAAAGGGAAACCCCGCGAGTGGTTTAAAGACAAGATAGACAATTAAGACGATGTAATACAAAGGCCAGGTTCTAAAAAAACGTCTCAGGAGAAAGTTTTTTAAAGGTGCAACTTCCACACGGGAACTTCCAAACACTTGTCGGCCAATGAGGAAGCCAGAGAGAACAAAAAAAAGATCGACACCTATCCAGCCAAAAGAAAAAACTCGATAAACAATTTCAGGCGCGTTATTTAAGAGTTCTGCGCTGTGAAGAAAGAGTACACATAAAATAGCGAGAGCTCTTAACAAATCTAAAGAGAGAACTCTTTTTTCCATCTGTTAAACTTGGTAAAAGTTTTTGAGGGTTTTATCCCAAAGCTTTTGCTTTTCATTAAAATAATCTTTCTCATTGTCGTTTGGAGAAAAAGTCCTCTCTTCTTGCCAAATGTTTTTCAACTGATCCATTGTAGTAAGTTCGGCGCCAATTGCAGCAGCAAGTGCAGCTCCATATGAGGTTGTTTCAATAACTCTAGGGCGAATGATTTTTGTTTGTGAAATTGAAGATTGCACTTCCATCAACAGATTGTTTTCCACGGCACCACCATCGACCTTTAAAGTTGGAATGGATAGACCAGTATCTTTTCTGAATGCTCTCACAAGATCATTGATTGAAAGAGCAATTCCTTCAAGTGTCGCTCTCGCAATATGCGTCGGTCCCGAATCACGTGTCAAACCAATAAGAGTTGCAGTGGCTTCAGCTTTCCAGTGAGGCGAACCAATTCCACTAAAATAAGGAAAAAGAAGGATGTTTTTAGTTTCTTCGAGATTAGAAATTTTTCGCGCCATCGCTTCGATTTCAGAACTTTTTGAAATGAGTTTTAAATTGTCACGAACCCATTGAACGGCTGCTCCCGCAATATAACTTGATCCTTCTAGGGCATAACAGCGTTTACCTTTATGTTGGAATTCAATTGTTGTTAGTAAACCTGATTGAGACAAGAGTAGTTCATCGCCAGTATTTAATACAACGAAAGCTCCAGTTCCATAAGTGCATTTCATTTCTCCTTTTGTGAAACCAGCTTGGCCAAATAGAGCTGACTGTTGATCACCCAAAATACCAGTAATAGGTATCCCGTCAGGAAGAAAACTTAACTTGCTTGTCTTTCCAAAATGTCCGAATGAATCCTCGATTGTAGGAAGATTTTTTTTATCGACACCGAAAATGTTAAGAAGTTCTGTATCCCATCCACCTGTCTTAATATTCATAAGCATGGTACGAGAGGCATTGCTTGCATCGGTTTTATACGATTCACCTGATGTAAGCTTATAAAGAAGAAAACAATCAATAGTTCCAAAACGAAGATCGTCTTTGGCTTTGGCATCTTTGATCTGTGAAAGATTATTTAACATCCAGTTCATTTTAGAAGCGGAAAAATAAGGATCTATTGGCAGACCTGTTTTTTGTTTGATGAGTGGAGCATGACCTTTTTCATTAAGTTGGGAGCAAAACTCGCTAGTGCGTCTATCTTGCCAGACAATGGCATTAGTCAGAGGTCTTCCGTCTTTGCTAAATGCACAGGTTGTTTCTCTTTGGTTGGTAATTCCAATGGAAAGAATCGCCTTAGGATCAACATTGTGACGTTTGATAAGTTCAGATACTGTGTATTCTACAGTTTGCCAGATATCGTTTAAGTTATGTTCAACCCAAGATGGCCTTGGATAAATTTGCGGATACTCTTTATTTACTTTTCCAATGAAAACGAACTTTTCAGCGTCAAGAAGGCACGCAGTTGTTCCTGTCGTACCTTGATCAATAGCGATGATGTACTTCATGAGAATATCCTCTTAAGGTATAGTGAAATTTCCGTCTGGAACTGAAATAATTCTGATCATGGATTCCCAGCGACCACCAACCATTGTTCGAAATCCCTTCAAAAAGCCAAAAGAGATTGTCGTCAACAATAACAAAATGAGAATGAACTCTATAAAGGTTTGCCCTTTTTGATTCTGTAAAGGTGGTACAGGCGCATGTTTTGACATA
>CAMLRB010000326.1 GCA_946482295.1 uncultured Bacteriovorax sp.
AGATAAAAAAGATGACCCGAAAGTAGAAATTCCGGTCGTAAAAAAAATCGTTTTAGGCCAATCACCTTATTGCGATGTCACTCTCAATGATAAACTCGTGGCCAAGATGCAATGTGAAATTGAATTTTCAAAGTCAGGACACGTTGTAGTCACTAACGTTGATCAAAAGCGTGATGTGTATCTGAACAAAGCAAAACTTAAACGCGCAGGCCTCAAGCTAGATGATATCTTGAAAATTGGCCCATTCATTTTAAGAATAGATCCTACAAAACTCACTCCTGAAGAGTCCGCGGTAATTAATACTGAGTTTGTAGAATATGTTTAAGATTTTTTAAACTCTCGGCCGTCGCATTTTTTTTCGGAGGAGCTGTATCGCTTTCCTCAAAACCTTGTTCACGAAGCCATTCTTGAAGTTGAGCAGTTGTCGTCTGATTATCGGCAAGTGATTTTTGTTCGGCCTCTAATTCATAAGCAATACTCCCTTCTTGAAGAGTTTCTCCCAGAGATAAATCTAATTGGACAGATTTAAGTTTCACTTTAAGTGAAAGTCGCTTTTTCTTGTTTGTATGAGTGAGATAAAAATCTGTTTGCCCTTCGCAAAGTTGGCAATGGGCCTTGGTGAAAAGAGGGAGACCTTTTTCATGCAGCGCTTGTTGAATTTTTTTCGCAGTACTTAATGCAATAGGATTAAGCTCTTTTAGTTGATTAAGATAAAGCAATGCCATCTTTTTGATTGTTTGAGAATCAATGACTTCCTTTTGGAAAGCTTGTGTTTCGGTAACTGAAAAAAGTCCCAATTTTGATTGAAAAATCTTTTTTTGAACCTGCCATTCTGAACTATTTGGTCTTATCATTAATCGAATTTTAAAGAAAGCCGATAAGACATAACTCTCTTTTGCATACAGATCGAAATAAAAATCCTTACGTGATTTTTCTTTTGCATTTAAAACTAAAAACTTTTCTTTTAAAATTTTGTAATTCTTCACCGAAAGGGGAAGATTAAACTCTTTCTCTATTTTGTCGTCAGCAAATAATCCAAAAGAGGTTAGAGCTATTAATAGGCACAATGATTTATACATAGGCAAACTTTACCAGAAAAGTTGGATGATGTCTGAACACTGAATATCTGCTTCTGGAGTCATTTGTTGAGCAACGTGAGTAGAGTTTTTACCAAGAACTTTTTTAAAAAAGTCAGAGTTCAGTTTACTTTTAAATGTTTCATTAAATGGCTCAAAATATTTATTTGAATTGGTCTGTATCTTCTTAAAAAGAACTCCCCCTTTTTCCTTTCCATATTTTTGTTCCAAGTTTTGAATTGCAAACCTATGAAGTGTGTCTTCAGTATTTGGAAATTCCGCATGTTCTTTAGTATCATAAACTGCACCTAATTCGTCAGGAAAAGTAACAAGCGGAAGAAGTAATTCAACTTCACCAAGTAAACCGGAAGTGTTGTAAGTAAGTGCTCTAGGGTCAATAAAAAAAATAGTTTTACGGTCTTTTCCGAATGTGTGTGCGATGTCGAATCGCGGAGTAAATGACAAGAAAGGGCTTCCCACAGGATCCTGAGCGTGGACAGAAAACATAGTACTTATTCTTGCCGCTCGAGTGTATGAGCTATCACCATTTTTTGTAGCAATTATTTTTTCGTACATTGATGTTAGTGAACGAAGGCGACGGTTATAAGAACCTTGGTTTTTTGTCAGAATTGTCGACATCAAGAACACTTTATGCTCTTTTAAAGCTCTTTCTTTTGGGAGATCCACATTATCAATAAAGCTTGCGTGGATCAGGTCATCTTGAATTCCTCGATAGATCATAATACGCTTATCCATCGGGAGAGGATCAACCATAATCTCTAATTGTGTTTCCCAATATTTTTTTTCAAAAGGAGGCATTTGCTCCCATGGAAGATATTTACGAAGGAGATTGGCTACGCCCTTCCTGTCGTTTTTAGCAACCAGCGTTTTAAACTGCTTTTCTTCTGCAGCTTTATCAAGAAGGTCTATGATGACTTTTCTTTGTTCTTGAATCTTGTTACGGGATTTTGCTTCGACTTTTTCGGCCTTTTCAAATGCAGCAACTTTCTCTTCCCAATATTCAAGACGTTCTTTGAGTTCTGAAACTGCAGGTGTGACGTAAGAATCACCATTAATTGTAGCCTTTAAGTTATACAGTCTTAATTTTGCCAGAACACTGAGGGCCGATAGATCTCCTTTTTTCGCATTATAGAGAAGTTCAGCTAATGAATATCTAGAGTTAAAATTTCTTGAAAGAGTGTAATTCAAAAAATTTATAATTTCAGAAACGGATGATTGACTTATTTTGTTGTTAACATGTGAAAGAATAATTTTATATTCATCCAGTTCGATATCTAAGTCTATTTTCAATGCGACATCATTTTGTAAGTCAGGATTATTTTTTAGCTGTATAGTGTAGGGGGCAGGATGTTGAAAGTTTATTTCTCTCAAGTCGTCGACAACTTCTGAATCATAATTTTCAAAAGAAAGTAATTCCTCGTAGGAAAGTGGAGTTTCAACATTAGCAATGTTTCTTTCAATTCCCAGCTTGCTGGTACAACTTGCTAGGAAGCAAATGAAAAAAATTAATGATAGAGAGACATTCTGTATTTTCATTCCAATTATTATATCTGGTTACCAGAAGAGCTGGATAATGTCTGTACATTGAATGTTCGCATCAGGAGTCATCTTTTTTGCAACTTGAGCGA
>CAMLRB010000327.1 GCA_946482295.1 uncultured Bacteriovorax sp.
AGAAATAGACTTCTTTGGTGGTTGAATATTTTGTATCAACCAGCGTTTTATCAAAATCACAGACAATCAGTTTTTTCGGGGTAAAAATTCTCAGCGGGATGTATGTTCCCAAATGTAATTCAAGGCCCGGACGCTTGCTTGTTTCATAAATTTGTAAAATTTCAATCGATTCACGATCTTTTGTCAGCGGAATCTTGAAGTTAAAATTTCCAAAAGAATCAGACTCAAACGACTTACGATAGATTTCCTTTTGCTCTTTTGAGAGACCAATAATCCGCATTGTAAATTGATAAGCATTCAATAAACGCAGGGCCTGAATCGGAAACTTAGGTGTCGGGATATCCAAATCCAGATTCTGGGCGATGAGATTTTCTTTCATCGTAATAGAGGCCTTGATGTTGATTGAATCATCAGTGATAATGGCCAGAAAATGGACGAGGTGAGGTCTTTTCATCTTGTTTGTTGCTCTCTTCGTCTAAGTGTAGCAGAATTAGAGAATGTCTTAAAGACTATAAACGAAGGAATGAAGAGCAAAATGCAGACTGTGTACATTGAACATTTAGGCGAAGTTGAACTTTATTTTGGACTCGGTCTTCAAATCCTAACGGGGCTATTGCTTGGCGGACTTGTAGGTTATGACCGCGAACAGAAGATGAAAAATGCGGGGATTAAAACCAACATCCTCATCTGTATTGGGGCCACTCTTTACACGGCCATCTCGATCGTTGTTCAACGCCACTATGCAGACAACTCCGTAGATCCAACACGAATTGTTGCACAAATTGTTTCGGGGATTGGTTTCCTTGGTGCGGGTGCAATCATGCAAGACAAAGGAAATATTATCGGCTTAACGACGGCCGCAACGATTTGGGTTGTAGCGGCAATTGGTGTAACGATCGGTTTTGGCTATCCGGTTATTGCTTCCATATTCACCCTGACTATTTTATCGGTCCTACGTCTGTTGGGCCCGATTTATCAAGGGTTCGAATCAACAAAAAACCATAAGTACTTTCATATTGAAATTCTCTCGCATGGAGATATCAAAAATCTGGTGAAGGAAATCGTTTTTAATACCACTGATAGAATTGATGAACTTCACGAACAAATTATCGATAAAGAATCAAATAAACGTCACATCGATTTTTACGTCTATCTTCACCCGAAAAAAATGCGTGCGATGGGGGATGAATTAAGAGACATTGTTCAAGCGGAAAGAGTTCACTACCATCAAATCGAAAGTAAGTCTGTTACTCACAACGATTAGGCCTTGGCGATTTTGTAAGTAAGAACGCCCTGGTCATATTTTTGGGTAATCTTGTTTGAATTCAATATATCTTTCGTCAAAACTTCTTTAGAAAAGAGTTCGCTGCGTGTGGATTTATTAAGCGATCCATCTGGAGTCGTTAAAGTATCAGTAAATTTGCGTGATAAAGTCATTTTGATATTTCGCCCTTGGGCCGAAAGGTGAAAATTTTCTTTTTCGTGAGGAGGAATTTCTAAGGCGACTTCAACAGAGTCCGGTGTTTCAGTGACGATGGGGTTTAATTTCTCGACCTGATAAAAACGATCATCGAGTTTATTGATGAAGAGGGTTTTATCATTGGCCGATTTCTCAACCATTTTTTTCATATCCGCAGCGAGTTTCGATTCTAATTCTTTGATGATGCTTTCATGTTCATTCACCATTTTTTCATAGCGAGCACGAAAATCATCAGTTCTTTGTTTGACCATGTTCTGCTGATGTTTATCCATTAGTGAAAGTTGATCTTGCTGAATGCGGGTTTTTTCAGTACCTACTCGTTTTAAGCGGCCTGTATCTTCTAACATCTGACGATTCAAATCTTCCTTCTGGCGAGACAGATCCATTTGGTGTTTTCTCAAATCATTTTCTAATTTACGACGGTAATCAGTATCTGCATTACCAACTTTTTGATTGAAATGTTCCGTGAGAGCATTCATTTCAACTGTAGTTCTTGCTTCCATTGCCCGCTGTTCATTCATCGCCTGAGCGGCAATATTATCGACAGAACTTTTGGTGTTAAATTGAATATTACGCTGATCTTCTAGGGCCGATTGGAATTTTTCTTCGTAGTTTTCTGCAAAATTTCTTTTTAGCCCTTTGATTTTTTCATCTTCTGAAGATCTCAAGGTTGCTTCTTCTTTTTCAACCATGACTTGAGTATCTTTCAAGCGGTCTTTATACGCCTTAATTTTATCTTCAAAATCTTTTGAAATGCCGACGATTCTCTGAGAATTGCGATCAAGTGCACGTGCATATTGATCTTCACCTTCGAGAATGGCCATGTCTGCTTTTTTATCGTAAAGTTCTTCTATTGTTTTGATTTCTTCCTGACGAGCATTTATTTTTTTTGCCAATGTTTCATTTTGACGTTTTAAACGATCTTCATTTTCACGAAAGGCAACTTCTTGTTCACTTCTGGCCACTTTCATTCGACGTAGCCCTCAGTTAATTCTTTACCTTCACTGATCGTACAAGGTGGTTTTTTGGCCGTGTAACCATAACAGATCCATGAGCGAAGTAGGTTCACTTCGAGAGAGATGCCACCGCCATTATAAGTCGCATAACTTTTTGGATCGAGCGTAGATGTCACGAGCGTTGCCGGAGAGTTACTTAATTTTTCAACTTTAGTGCGCACATAATATTGATAAACCCGATATTCGGCCTGAGCAGAACTCATCACAAGAGTGAATAGGCC
>CAMLRB010000328.1 GCA_946482295.1 uncultured Bacteriovorax sp.
AGTTGGAGTGAGATCCAATTTAAAAGTCATGTTATTCACAGACTTTGGCTTAATTTCTTCTTGGTTGAATTGATTCGTAAAAAGAGGTCCTCTAAATTGAGGATCATTTTGATCTTTTGCATTTATCTGAATGCTATATTCAGTTCCGAGTACATTATATAGAGCACGTGCGACTTCTTCTTTATAGAGTTCAGCCGACTTCTTTATAAAAGATGTTTTTACTTCAAAAACAGCAGTTTGATTATCAATTGAGAGAAGTTCGAGACCATTTTCGAAATATGTTTTGAAATTAAGTTCTGGAACAATTGTACGCAAGTGGTTTAACACCTCGTTATTAATAGAAACTAGCTCATCGTTATGGGCGAAATTTGTCTGCGCCAATGGCGGAAGTGTTGAAGATAATTGATCAGAACCTGGTACCTTAGCATTTTGTTGGCCATTTAATTTGAAAAAATGCTCAAACGGGAAGTCTTGGGCCATTATTAACCTCGAAAAGTCCTAAAAAATTGTGAGAGAAAGATGTAGCATGGCCCAAAAGTCCAAAGCAACAAAACACTATTTCACATTTTCTTACATGTGACGCGGCCTGTTTGTGATTGACCTTTCACGAAAGAAAATATAACTGTATCTCTCCAATTATTTAATGTGATTTAGAGGATAGCTGTATGAGCAAAAGAACGTGGCAACCAAAAAAACTTAAAAGACTTAGAGTACATGGCTTTCTTAAGAGAATGGCTAGCCCAGGTGGAAAAAACGTTATTAAAGCGAGAAGAGCAAAAGGCAGAGCTCGTTTAACGGTATCATCTAGTACTAAGTAATATTTTGTGGCCGAGTGTCGGTTTGAAAAGCAATTTCGCCTTCTCTCGGCCAGTGATTTTTCTGAGTTAAAAGTCGGGTCTCTCTCCTTCAAAAAATCCTCAGTAATTATCTATTTCAAAAAAAATTCTTTCAATAGAACAAGAATCGGTATTTCTGTTCCCAAAAAGCTGGGAAAATCTCACGATCGCAATCGTCTTAAACGAATCATTAGAGAACAATTTCGCCAATCACCTTTTAAATTTCTAGGGTACGACATTCTTTTTGTTGTTTCATGGGCAAGACATCTTTCGGAAACTCCTGCCGAAGAAAAAGAATCTCTTTTAAAAAAACATATGGAAGATTTTTTTAAACATGTAAGTTCTTTATGAAATCTATCGCCATTATTCTCATCAAATTTTATCAATATTTTATTTCTCCTTTATTGGGTCCTAAGTGTCGTTTCTATCCGACCTGTTCCAACTACTCAAAAGAATGCTTCGAGAAGTTTCCCTTTAGACGTGCAATATGGTATTCATCACGACGAATAATTAGATGCCATCCGTTCTGCGAAGGCGGGGTTGACCCCGTTCCAGAAGAATAACTTTTCGGAGAAAATTTTCATGTTCAATAATGATCAGAAACGCGCTTTCATTGCTGTTTTATTGTCAGGTCTTGTGCTCTTTGGCTGGCAATATTTCTTCGCTTCAAAACAACCTGTAAAAAAAGATCCAGTTGCAACATCAGCTCCTGCACAAACAGCAGCAACACCAACTGATGCATCAACGACGCCTGCTCAAATGGGGCAAGGGACTGCGGTACCAGCGGAAACTACACCTACAAC
The DNA here is from genome assembly GCA_946482295.1 of uncultured Bacteriovorax sp. The sequence goes on from CAMLRB010000328.1 coordinate 1,640, forward strand.
TCTTCAAACTGTAGAACTTAAAAGCGATAAATTTGCGCTTAAAATGACTAATGATTTATCGATCACAGACATGGAAAATCCAACTGCTGTTTTCGACTTTAAAGCTCTTGCAGATCATACAGCTCCACTTAAAATTCAAGTTGTGACTGATTACGGTCCAATGAATTTAATGTTTCAAACACAACAAACTAGTCCTGATAAAGTAACAGGCTTTAACGCAAATTTTGGTGTTTCTTTCAGCGCTTTTATTAAAGAAAATGGACGTGTTCAAATAACTTTAAAGTCGGAAAAGCCATATAAATATCGCTTAGTGTTCGATGCAAAAGAAAAGAAATTGGATAACGGACAAATTCGTCACTTCTCATTTTTTACAAAAGAAATGACTACAGTTGCTGTAGCAGATGATGATGAAGGCGATGGAACTTTCAAATGGGCCGGTATTGATTTCAATTATCACTTATTCGCTGCAGTTCTTGCTAAAGAAACTCCAGCTCGTTACAAAATTACTGAAAAAGGTCAGATGCTCATCGACATCCCTGATGCTTCTAAAGAATTCACAACAGATCTTGTTTTTACAAAGAAAAACTATGATGACCTTATCGCCCTTGGTGACAATCTTCACCAATCCGTTGATTTTGGTTTTTTCGCTATTCTTGCTGTACCAACTCTTAGAGCTCTTCAATGGATTTATAACTATATTCCAAACTATGGTTTGGCGATTATTCTTGTGACAATTCTTATTCGTCTAATTACTTATCCTCTTCAGTACAAATCGTTCAAGAGTATGAAGAAGATGCAACTAATTCAGCCTGAGCTGACTAAGATCAAAGAAAAGTACAAAGATGAACCACAAAAAATGCAAAAAGAGACGATGGAACTCTTTAAAAAGGCTGGAGCAAATCCTCTTTCTGGATGTTTGCCACTTCTTCTTCAGATGCCATTCTTTTTCGCGATTTATAAAGTTCTTTATAGCGCTGTAGAGCTTGTTGGTGCCCCTTTTTATGGTTGGATTCACGACCTAAGTGTTCATGATCCAT
>CAMLRB010000329.1 GCA_946482295.1 uncultured Bacteriovorax sp.
TAACGCTGTCATTCCTTTCTTCCATTCCGAGATAATAAAGCCCAGAGACATGAGTGGATCATGTAAAAGAAAGATTAATCCTTGCATTGAAATAAACTCACCGACTGTCATTTTTCCATTGAAAGTAAAAGTGAGTCCCAGTCCAAATAGAACAACGTAGGAAAGAATAGAAGCAGCTCCCATAACGGGAATATAGAGTAGTGATAGACCCACTCCCTTTAAACGTTGAGAGCGATGATTTTCAGCAACGCCCATCAAACGTCGCTCCCAGAACGGTCCCGTTTGAGTTAATCGCTGAAGTTTAATTGTCGATACTGCTTGAGATGAAAGATCATTAAAATGCGAAAGAGTATCTTGAATAAGTCTAAACTGCTCCACTTCTCGCATCGAAAGTTTACGAACAAAAAGAGGAACAAATAAGAGAACAACAAATGAAAGCAGGGCCATTGGCCAGTGAATCAATCCCATTGTAATAAATGTCGAAACCCCCAGAAAAAAAACATCAAAGATAGCAACGAGAGTAAAACCAAAAATAAATCGGGCACTGTTTGTATCTGAAGCTTGAGCATTCATCAAAATACCTTTCGTGAACTTTCTCTCAAGATCTTCTTTTCTAAAATAACGAACATGCTCCCAGACATCGCGACGTAATTCACCACATGCATAATGGGTTTGTCGTCCCAAAGTAATTCGCCACATGAAGCGGAATATATTAATTAGTACTCGTGAGAGGGCGAGAACGAGAAACAGATTAAGAAAAGTTTTTTCCGCCGTCGATCCCTGTAAAAAAACAGGGACAGGTTTGTGATCAAAAAAAATCAACAATCCATCCGATATTTTTCGGAGCGAGAATCTGCATGAGGTTGGTAAGTAAAACGGCGAAAGCGCCCAGTGAATAAATCGCCCATCTGTCTTTTAAAAAAGACTTCCATATAAAAACGGCGTGATCATGAAACTTCATGTTTCTCATAATTGCGTCTGTGCTTTGAGATTTTATCTTAAATTAACTGATTTCTTTGACGATCCACTCTTCGAATTCCTGGAGATATTCGCTGATCATCGGCAATTCATCAGACACATTTCGGATGGCCTTCTGAAAAGCATCTTTAGTATAGGGAATATTTTGAAGAGAGGCCATAAGATGTTCAATCATTTCAGGATGAAGCGAATCAGAAAAAATCTGCGATTTTTCTACATGGGCCTTATGAACGTCTAGATGAACTTCCACTAATCCCCAGGCAAAACGCTCAGTCATTTGGTGGTTAAATTGAGGAGCTTCGCCAAATCGCCAATTCCAATCACTCATCTTTTGAAAATGCGTATTAAGCGCAGGAATGGTTTTTAAATATTCATGATCTAAAATCTCAATCGGACACTCTGCTTGATAGTGATTAAAAAATTCTTGAATGATGCGCGAACATACTTCATCGTGATTGATGTCAGCGTTAAGATCAGCAAGATTTGTCACTCGGGCACGCACCGAGGTGATTCCTTTTGATTGAAGTTTTTTTACATTGGGATTGAGATAAGAGCCCAATTTTGTCATATCAGCATTGATTAGCACTGTTCCGTGGTGAAAAGATCGATCTTTTGTTTCTTTAAAAGCACTTCCCGAAAATTTCTTCTCGCCTTCATCCGTCATGACGAGAATATCATTGCGGCCAGAAGCAAAAGTCTTGAGCCCAAAGGAGTTGAGTGCATTAGTAATAATTTTGTTATTTACGGCCTTATCGAATGTTTCTTTGCTCGAAAGAAATGTAAAATTGGTATTACCTAAATCGTGAAAGACGGCCCCTCCACCACTTTGTCTACGGGCGAGTTTAATTCCATCTTCTTCCATTTTTTGCGTATTACATTCTGACCACGGGTTTTGAAAGCGTCCAATTACAACAGTTTTATCGTTTCGCCAGAGAAAAAGAATTTTTACATTGGGATCCATGTCACGAAAGATCCAGTCTTCCGTCGCGAGATTAAACCAAGGATCAAAGGTCTCTGAGATCATCACTCGTAAAGCTGGCCTGCTCATATCGCTCCCAAGAAAAAGGCGTACTCAAGTTTGTAGTATATTCCTGTGGACCAATATACCCTCCCTGGAGCATTTTAAAAAGAATGGAATGCACACTTCTTTGAGCAAATGGGGTCAGAGTGCGGCGCTTGTAAGAAACAGCGTAGCGTTTTGGACTGGGAAGGAGCATGGCCAAAAAAGCACTTTCACGCGCATTTAAATGCTTAGGTTCTTTTTTAAAATAGTAGCGAGAGGCCTTTTTAATTCCATAGAGACCGTCGCCATATTCAATAACATTTAAGTAGGTTTCTAATATTTTCTTTTTATCGACGTGGTCTTCAATCCAAAGGGTGAGGGCCATTTCCTTCGTTTTTCTCCAAAAGCTGCGATCACTTTGGAAATAGAGATTTTTTATGAGTTGTTGAGTGATCGTGGAGGCCCCACGGAGTTTTTTCTTTTTGCGTTTTTTAACAATACCTTTATCAATGGCGTCAGTAAGTTCTTCTACATCATAGCCTGGATGCTGATAGAATTTTCCGTCTTCACTTGTAATGATCGCGCCTTGAAGGCGTTTGGAGATATCTTTAAGTTCAACCCAATCTTCGGGTTTAGCGTCCACTTGTTTGTATTCCACTCCTTTTTCCTTATCATAACTTACGTGAA
>CAMLRB010000330.1 GCA_946482295.1 uncultured Bacteriovorax sp.
TTGAATTTATCCGTGAAGGAAATGTTTTGAAGCAGACAGCGGAAGCTCTTCCTTTTCCTGAGCAACAACTAAGAACAACAAATAATCTAATCAAAACACATTTTATCTCTTTTAAAGGAATGATTATTCAAGAAATAAATTTTCTTATTATTCAGGCCCTCGCAGAGTTTTCTCCAGGTAAGTTTGATCGCTTCATTGAATTGCTCGCAAAAGATAAAAGAAAACTTTGCGTAACTTTTGTCTCAGTCAATTCATATGCAGAAGATATCAATATTGTCATTGGAGATATCATTTCAAAAATAAATGAAGTTAGTGTTCTGACTCTGATGGATGCAGAAAAAATTATTAATGAAAAAATTATTCGTGGCGAGGACATAATTGTTGATTTTGAATCAGGCTCACTTGGGATTTTTAGAGGTGATGAAGTTGTAAAAGTCATGACACCTCTTGATACAGTTAATAGAAAATGATTCTGAGTACTGATTTAAAGCATGATGATTTTACACTCTTGAAGAAGTAGGTTTAAGTCAGTATGGAAACAAATGATTGGAAAGTACAAATTCAGTCTCTCCTAAGTGAAAAAGGTTTCATAAATATTTGTGATGAGGCATTAGATCGTCAAGTGACAGGTTTCTCACGAGAATCGATTGCCATACGTTTTATTCCAGCTTCTTGGTCACCTGATAAACCAGAGGTCATAGATACTTCTTATCAGAAACTAAAAATTGAAACACAAAAGTTTGCAAATGCACTTAAAAAACTGGGAATGAAAAAAGGCGATGTGCTTTTTTCCTTATCACCTCGAATTCCTGAACTTTATACAGTTGCGCTAGGGACACTAAGATTAGGAGCTGTCTTCTCTCCATTATTTCCTGCTTTCGGACCAGGACCAATTTTAGCAAGAATGAAGAAAGGAAAAGCAAAGGCCATTTTTACGCACGCTTCATTTTATCGTAATAAAATAAAACCAATTCTTAGTTCACTTTCATCAATTGAGCATATCATTCTCATCGATGATGATGGATCTCTTAAAGATATCCCCGGTGCCATTAACTTTTTTCAACTTATGGACAACGCAGACTCGTCAGCAATATTAGAAAAAACAATGCCATTTGATATGGCACTCCTGCATTTTACGAGTGGAACAACCGGAGAGCCTAAAGGGGCCATTCACGTCCATCAGGCGGTCATTTATCATAAGCTCTCTGGACAATACGCTTTAGATCTTCGTCCAGGGGATATCTTTTGGTGTACAGCGGACCCTGGATGGGTCACTGGAACTTCTTACGGAATAATTTCTCCTCTGTGTAATGGAGCGACTTTGCTTATAGATGGTGCAGAGTTCAATGCTACTCGGTGGTATGAGATTTTGAAATATTTTAAAGTTGATGTTTGGTACTCGGCTCCTACCGCAATGAGAATGCTCATGAAAGCTGGAGATGAGTTGGCCAAGAATTATGATTTTTCACATATTAGATTTGCCTCTAGCGTAGGTGAGCCACTTAATCCTGAAGTTATAAAATGGGTAAGAGAAAATCTACAAATTAATCTTCACGATAATTGGTGGCAAACAGAGACAGGTGGAATCATCATAGCTAATGATGCTAGGTTGGAAGTTAAGCCTGGCTCAATGGGAAAACCACTTCCAGGAATTGAAGTTGCTCTTGTAAAAGACTATACGGCCGATAAAATTTCATTTGCTGAAACTAACGAGCAGGGAGAGATCGCCATTCGTAAGGGGTGGCCATCCATGTTCACGGGCTATTTAGAAAATCCTGATCGTTATGCAAAATGTTTCGCAGGGGATTGGTATTTATCTGGAGATCTCGCCAGAAAAGATCAAGAAGGATATTACTGGTTCATCGGCAGAAAAGACGATGTCATCAAGACAGCAGGTCATCTTATTGGCCCTTTTGAAGTTGAAAATATCTTAATGGATCATCCAGCAGTTTTGGAGTCAGCAGTCATTGGAGTCCCTGATCCTCTTATAGGAGAAATGATAAAGGCCTATGTCGTTTTAAAAAAAGATTTTATTCAGTCAGAAGAACAAAAATTACAGATCATTGCTCATGCTAGAAAAAAACTAGGGGCGGCCCTTGCCCCAAGAGAAATAGAGTTCATTGATAATCTTCCTAAAACAAGAAGTGGAAAAATTATGAGACGTCTCCTTAAGGCACGCGAGCTTGGTTTGCCCGAAGGCGATCTTTCAACTTTGGAGGAAAGCAGTGGAGCAAAGTGAAGTTCTAGTTCTATTACATAACATGTTGAGAGTTAGAAAAATGGAGGAACTCTGTGCTGAACTCTATACTCAAGAAAAAATACGAGGCTTTCTTCATTTGTATATTGGAGAAGAAGCAGTTGTAACCGGAGTCATGAGTCTGCTAAGACCTCAGGATAATGTAATGGCAACATATCGCGAACATGGACACGCACTTTTAAAGGGTGTTTCCGCTAAATCCATCATGGCCGAAATGTTTGGGAAGGTAGAAGGATGCTCAAGAGGACGCGGAGGTTCTATGCATCTGGTAAGCACTGAAAAGCGTTTTTTTGGTGGAAATGCGATTGTTGCAGCTGGAATTCCTCAGGCCGCGGGACTAGCATTCGCAAGTAAAAAGTTGAATGAAGACCGA
>CAMLRB010000331.1 GCA_946482295.1 uncultured Bacteriovorax sp.
GAGATCCGTCGGGATAAGCATGAACCATCCGACAAATTCTTTCGAGTCTATTAGTTCACAGGCGTAGACGCCTTTCATGTTTGAGTAGCGTTCAATGCGAGCGCGCGATTGTTCTTCTGTCTGAGGAACTTTGGCGGGAGTATATTTCATGATGTCCGCTTCCACATCGAGGAGGCGAAGATTTTCGTAATCATCGAGAGTGAAGGGTCTGAGTATGGCCCGCTGTGATCTTATATTCATTTTTTTTTATCTACCTAGTTTGGTCATGGACTCTGCAAGAGCATCCAATTGAGGTGATTCTGGGAATGATTGGGCCGCCCACCACTTCTTAATCAAATCAAGATTCTTGTCTTTAGATTTCGAAGAATTTTCCGTCACAAATTCTTCAAAACTATCAATCAGTGGAGCTGTATCTTTTGAGATCACCAAATCGTAGTAGACATCACTTTCTAAGTTTTTACTTTGATCGACTTTAATATTTTCTTTGTCCATCAACTGAAGAATTCCTTTAACCGCGTTGTCAGCAAAAGATTTTTGATGAGCGAGAGAATAACTTTTTGAAACGGCTTTTCCTTCAGTGAATCCAGCGATGAGTAAAGTCGCGAGATATTTGCTTTTACCAACTTTCTTTTTGAGAGCGTCGAGAGCAAGTTTGTCTTGCCCGTAAATAGGGGAAGACACAATTTTGCTGCTTAAAGCTTGTGGAATATTACATTTTTCCAGGACACAGTTTTTTTGGAAATTATTTTCTGCGTAGCAGGCCCCTTGTAATTTTTTAATGTCATTATTACAAGAGACGATCGCCTGATTATAGCTATCCAATTCTTTTCTAATTTTTCCCATGGCCGCGACTTCCACAAGATCAGAATTCAGTGAACACATCGCTGGCTCTGTGAACTCAAACTCCTTCACAAAATTATCTAAACAACCTGAAAAGTAATCCACATCTCCAAATGAGTATCCGTAGAGAGATATTTTCTTCGTATCCGCTAAACAGCGGGCGAGTATTTCTTCCTTTGTTTTTTTAAGGTCGACGTCTTTATCAAACTCCTGACCATTGAAAATTTTATTTTTTACAAAGTTATATTTTTCAGGATCAAGATCGCGGAGTTTGTCTGGCTCATAAACGTAGTAGGCGACAGCTTCGGCGAAATCTTCCGCCGGTTCAGATCCTGCATAATCGCGAACAAAGCCTTTATCATCAGGACGTTTCCACGATTCGACTAAAACTTTTTTACCATTTTGCGTTTCATATTTTTTTTCTAATTTCCATCCGCTAAGTTTTAAAAACTCCGGGCTTTCAGAATAACCAGAGTACGTTTTAGAGGATTTGGCAAAATCCAAATGGTGAGCAAGTTCATGAACGGCAACCATCGAGGCCCAGCTTTTATCGCCGTTAAAAGCACTGGAAATAAAAACGATCTCTCCTTCTGAAGAATAGAAAGCATCTTTGTAACCAGGACTCGCATAGGCAGCTGCTGTTGGTGATCCTGGTTTTCCATATCCATTGGGCATACGTTTAAGTGTATCCAATGTTCTTATTTTCCTAAAATTAGCGGGCAATTTTTTGTAGGCAAGATCAATTGATCTTAATTCATCATTTGAAAATAACTGGCCTATTGCTTTATTCTCAATTTCAAAAACTTTTCCCGCTGAAACAATGTAGCCGTTTCTTTTAGCGATATTTAAAGTTCGCTTGGCACTTTCTGCAGAGTCATACATTTTAGTAAGAGCACAAACAACTGTTTTACAGCTACTCGCTTTACTCCAGGAACTCATGGGTTTGTCACCAATCATCAGTTTGGCGAATTTCAATTCATCTTGTGTTCCTGAAAGTGTGAGTCCACCAACAACTCCAGTTTTTCGAGGAGATTTAGAGTAGAGTTCATCGTATTCTTTATCTACATCGCTTTGAAGGACAGCTTCGCAATCAACAGCCGCCGTTTTTTGAAGAGCATCGACTTGTGTAGTGATGTCCGTGGCATGTTTGAGTTCTTGTCCACAATCCACGCAGTCTTCTGCAAAAACAGATGAGGTGAGAAGGACGGAAATGATTAATGTTTTTATCATTTACGCTTCTCACTTCTTCTTTCAATTTTAGAAGAGTTCATTTCTGTGAGAATCGTCTTTAGTGATTTTAATTTTTCTTTTGTTTTCCAAGGCTGGATCAAATCAACTTGCGAAACTTTTAGCTCCGGCGAGAGATGAAAAATGCGTCCTGTTTTCGGATCACCCAGAACGAGTTTATGATTAACAATATCTTTTGGCCCGCCCGTTTGAATTTTTTCGAAGACGTCTGTATCAGTCACGGTGAATGTTTGAGGAGAATCAAAATTGATGGCGAGAGTGTGTGAATCGATCACTTCAACTTTCGCTTCAATCTTATTCGCTTTCAATTTTTCAATCACAACTTCTTTAGAATCATCGATTTTGAAATCGTAAATTTTTTCGAGTGCGTGTGAATTGTACGAGAGAGCGTATAGGGCGAGAAAAAGAATGCTTCGATTCATGCGAGTCCTTGGGGAATTAAGACGTACTGATCTTGTCGGTTATTCCGGTGTAAATGTTTAGTATTAAAAGGAGAGACACCTAAAAAATAAGCACTTAAGGTCTAGTACGCGACCTG
>CAMLRB010000332.1 GCA_946482295.1 uncultured Bacteriovorax sp.
TAGTTTACTGAATAGCCGGGTAGACGGGTAACGTGATGTTCAGTTTTTCAATTAAATTCTATCACGGCAAGACTGTTTACGTTTTCAACTCCCGGCCATCAGTAAGCCGTACCGTTGCCTGCAAGCATATTTGACACACCCAAAGTTTGAAGTGCTACAAATAGTTGACATAAATACCAGCAGTAAAAATCTTGAAGAAGTTGAAAGACTTAAACTTGAATTCAAGGAATACCTTAGCCCGACAGTAATGGAAGGGACTGTAATTATTGTGTCTAATTTCCCAGCGGTTGGAAACTTTACTGGAAATATAGATTACCTTTTTTTCATTGCTGTCCAAAAAAGCCAAGGTTATTTAAGGATAAATAGGAATGGAAAGAATAATAATATTGACAGCCTAATCCTTTGCATAAAAAAAATAGAGGACAACGAAATTATCAAGGCTGATGATTCATTTATTTATAACAAGGACGGAGACTTTGATTACAATACCTCTATCAAGCTAAATAATTTTGAATTCCAAGACTATTGTGAAAAGTTTGAGAAAATCAGAAGTTCTGTGGCTTATTCACTTATTTCAAATAATGGTATTCAATTCTACAATTCTAGAATTTCAGTAAATCATCCAATTACAGCGAAATACATCATTTGGAGTGCGGCGACACAATATTTGGAAAAATTCGGAGAAGATTATAGAATTAATGCTTTTGAGAGGGAATACTTCAACAATTTTACCCATGACAATTTAGTAAAGTTTGTGAAAAACATCGTTGATGAAACAGACAAGAAATCAATTTATGGGATTTTGACAAAGAAAAAGTTGGACAGAATAACTACTTCAATAAAAGTGGTAAATGAAATCTACGAGAACATCGGGAACAAGTTATCAATAATATCAGGAAAAGCAGGAACAGGGAAAACTCTTACACTCACAAGAGTTATACATAAACATGCCCAAAATAATCAAAACATAAGGTTTCTTACATTTAATAACCTTCTTGTTTTTGACATAAAGCAATGTTTGAGAAATTTTGGATATTTCGGCGATACCAAAATAGCTATATCAACTGTTCATCATTTTTTCTACACGCTTTCAGACAAATTGGGCATTCGCTTAATAATGAACGAAACGAGACTAAATGAACTAATGGATATTTGTAGGTTGCGAATCGAAAAACTTGAACAGCCATTTAAAAAATATTTCAGCGATAATTCATTTTATAATAAAGACGAGTTTTTAAAATCTCTGCCAAATTATCTGAGAAATGAAATAGATTATGACGAATTTAGGGAGTTTGCAAAGTTCTTGGTTTTAGAAAAAAGGGTAACAGATTTTTCGGCTATTAAGCAAGCATATTTAGATAGAAAAAAATCTATCCTTTTACCAAGGGTTGGATCGAAAAATTTCATAGAGGACTACTATAAGGCTCTTGAGCTTATCTACACAGCAGTAACAGACAGTCAAAAATTTTATGACGAACAAAAAATTAAAAGTCGTTATGACTTATTATCTGTACTATATAACACCGATAAGTTTATAGAAGATGGCCCAAATGAAATTCCTTTTGAAAATTTTGCTGCACAGGTTAAATCTTTAAGGCGTAATACTAACTGGTCCAAGCTATTAATTATAGACGAATGTCAAGATTTCCATTTTTATGAAAAGGAAATACTGTACACACTAAGAGGTCCTGAAAACCTGGTTGTGGCTACTGGAGGAAAGGAACAATTAATTCGACATTCAAAAATGTTAGATTGGAGTGTTTCACAAGGGAAAAAGATATCTCATCAAATTTTTTCATTAACAACTGGTTCCTATCGACAAAAGCAAAACATTATCACATTTGTCAACAAATTTTCAGAACTGTTCGGATTGGGGTTAAGTTTAAAAAGTGTTAGTGAAAGTAAAGGATTGGGCAAAGTAATTATCGACACACGATTCAAAAAAGAGATAATAAATGAAGAAATCGCAATTGAACTAAAAAATAACGGAGAAATAAATAAGTGTTCAGGTTACGAAAGTGTAACTTTCTTAATTCCTTCAAAAAATTACACACAAAAAGATATATCAGAAGGGTTTGTTGTTAACGAAAAAGACTATGTTTCAAAAGCAGAGGTTTCTACAAATAGGAAAACCTTAAATCTTGCCGTGTTAGACCGTTGCGGCTACTTCAGTTGGGATGGAGTTTCAGAAAATAAGTCAAAATTAAAAGTACCATTCCCATCTGAAACAAGGATTATTCACTATGAATCATGCAGAGGGTTAGAATCATGGTCTGTTGGCTGCATGAGTATAGACGAGTACTTTAATTTCAAAAGGACGACAAGTGAAGCAGAAAATCATCTTGCAGATGACCTCTATTTGACAGAGGATGACAGAAGAGATAAATATGCTGCAATATGGTGTCTTATGGCATTTACGAGACCAATTGACACACTTTACATTCACATTGAAAAAGCAGATTCTGAGATTGCTAAAAAAATTATAGATGCGGCCAAAAATTGTGAAGGTGTAACAATCTACTAAAAAATGCCAGCAGGCAACAATAGTTTACTGAATAGCCGGGTAGACGGGTAACGTGTTGTTCAGTTTCTTAAATATATTCACTCACGGCAAGACTGTTT
>CAMLRB010000333.1 GCA_946482295.1 uncultured Bacteriovorax sp.
AGGGGGCAAGAATGTTAAGACCCAATAAGATAAAAATAAATTTTGGAATTCCCCAAAAAATATCGAGTGATGAAAATTCAGTTGAACAAATTTTAAAAAAATTGGGAGATGAACTCAACAATCTCGTCGTTTGAAAAAGGATTTAATAGTGAAACCACAAGTCTTAATCACAGGTGCATCTAAAGGAATTGGTTTGGCGATTGCTAAAAAAATAAGCAACGATTATCGACTAATTTTACAAGGGAGAGATGAAGCGACTATCAATGATATAAAAAATTCTCTGGAAGGGGATCAACATCAAGTCTGTGTTGGCTCGCTTGATACGCTTGAGGGAATTGATAGTTTCATTAGGGATGTAAAAAAATTAATAGACGGTGATTTTTACGGATTAATAAATAATGCCGGTTCTAATTATAATAAACCTATACTCTTCCAGCCAAATAGCGAAATTTTGGAGATTTTAAATGTAAATCTGCTAGCGCCAATTTTACTAAGTAAGTTCGCAATCAAAAGTTTTAAAAGAAGCAATAAGGGGATAGTCATTAATATGAGTTCGATTCTTGCCGATCACGGAAATGCATTCCAGGTAGCTTACAGTGCTTCCAAGAGTGGATTGAATGCAGTGACGAGATCATTAGCAAGAGAAGTCGGAGAGCTTGATGCTGAAAATAACATTCGTATTGTTGGCGTGGCCCCTGGGTTCATAGACACTGATATGACAAAAAAACTTCCGGAAGAAATAAAAGAAGCTTATAAAAAACATATTCCACTCAAAAAGTTTGGACGGCCTGAAGATGTTGCAGAGTTAATTCATTTTCTTTTAGATGAAACTAAGTCAAAGTATATTAATGGTTCAATTGTCAAAATTGACGGTGGCTTCTTATAGGAAATTATTTATGAGTGATCCAATAAACGAAAAAATCCCTAGCGGAATTGCTGTTTTAAAGCTTGATGAAATCAAAGAACTGGAAAATCGCACGCACTTTTCACAGAAATATTTGTGTGAGAAATTTGGTGTTCCAATTGAAGAAATCTATGCTCTGCCAACACCTTACATGGGAGTCTTACAAGAGATAACAATAAATCTGAACCCAAGCGGAAAATATAATAAAGGATGCGCAGACGGAAAATTATTTATCAAACAAGAAGATCCTTATTTTTGGTGCCATTTCTTAGGCGACCCAGTGATGCCAGGATCTCAGGGATTAGATGGTTTTATGCAGCTTGCAGGATGTTGGGCCGGTGCCACTGGAAAGGTTTTTGGACGGGCAAGAGCATTGACCGGAGAATTCAAATTTTACAAACAAATTCTTCCAACGAGTAAGATCGTTCATTTTCATGTGGATGTTCAGCGGTTTTTGCCAAGTAAAAAATTAATAAATTTTTGATGGGTATATGGCACTTGAGAAAGAAGACAACATTATCTATGAATTTAAAAACTGTAGTGCAGGTTTTTTTACCTCTCAAGAACTCGATCTACCGAGTAGCAATCCAAGCGATTATTATCAACCTGATTGGGAAAAAATTAAGAAAAACATGCTTGAAGGCATCGAGAAAGCGCAAAAATATTATGCTTCATTGAAGTAAGCAACACAGCTAACTCCAATTAATACCAACAATATGCCGATCGATTGTTTGTAGTTCCAATTTTCTTTAAAGAAAAAAATTCCAATGAGTACGCTCCAGATATATGTCGTGGAGTAGAATGGGTACACCACCGACATTTTTCCACCTAACTTGTAGGCATAGATAAATATCCCCATGACAATTCCGAATGTGCTGAATCCGAATATCGAAAACCAGTTAAGCCCCCCTTGTCCAGAGCCCAACTTATAAAAGAGTTGTCCGATAGCACCAAAAAAACCAGCAGCCAGAAATAGTAAACTTGGAATGAGTTGCGTTTTAATGTTGAGCCTCGCATTTATTCGCTATTAGTATTAAACGTCGAATGCATGTGATGAGTGAGCCAAATCCGATAACAACTAGACCAATCATAAGAAAATCTACTTTTCTTTCACTGAAAAAAAGATTTTGTATTAACTCTAGAGCAAGAATTACAATACTGACAAACATACGATGCTGTTTAGCCATTGGGCCGTTATAAAATTGAACGTGAGTTATAGTTGCACCTAGTTGGCGGATGTATGCTGTTAAAAAGGCCATGAAGCACACTACCCATGCAAGATGCACACTATATTCTGAATTGGAATGAAGGCCCAATCCTAAAAGGATAAGTGTATCAGAAATCCTGTCAGGTAAATCGTTGTAAAGTTCACCTACCTTAGAAGCACGGTTGTACTCAACAGCAACCATACCATCTAAAACATTGCACAGAAGTCTTCCCAAGATACACGCGATGGCTGCGACTTCAATGATCCACGAAATTCTATATTTATTTAGTAAAATAATACAAACAAGAGCGAAAACAATGCTCGAAAGCGATATGATATTAGGACTCACGTTATTTCCAGCGAGCGTTGATGCTATTTTTTTTGACCAATTTTTGTTTCTCGTTTGAACTTCTCGTCTCTGTATTTCTGCCATTTTAAATATCCTTGACTCTGATACAGCCCGCGCATGCCCAAGCATAGTCACCATCATGTGTGAGAGTGAGGGATACT
>CAMLRB010000334.1 GCA_946482295.1 uncultured Bacteriovorax sp.
AAGATGACTACAAAAAAAGCTTTAAAAATAATTTCAAAGAGCTTTATAATAAGTCAGGTGAACTTGCACAATTACACCGCCCATTCTTTATCGAGCCACCTCCGTCAAATGGTAACATGTAAGCGTCTATCGTTTTCTATAATGAGACCGGTCTTAGGACCGGTCTTTTTCTTTTTAGCTTGTCTCGTTTCTTTCTCCACAGAGGCCAGTTTTAAAATCGCTATTCTTGATACCGGTTTTTGTCCGGAAGAAATTAAAGTTCAATCAACGATTGAGATTAAACCGCCTACAGATGTTTTGGGGAAGGTTGTTCTTCGTTGCGCGGACTACACTGTAGAACAAAAGAAATCATCAAAGCGTTTTCACGGGCAATGGGTTTTGGAGCAATTTTTAGCTTCTTATCAAGGCAAGGCATCGCTAACTATTCATCCTTATATAGTTTTTAATGAGAAAGGTGCTCAGACCCAAGAGGCGTGGTTAAAAACCATGGCCGAAATAAAAAAACAGAATGTAGATGTTGTTATTGTGGCCGCAGGTCTTCCTACCCTGACTGCCATCACAAAAAGTCTACCAGGAGTCTGGATTGTGGCCAGTGGACGAGTGGAAGGGAAGATGACTAAGGAAACGTCACTCTTTCCGCAGATGTTAGCTCCACTCCAAAATCTCGTTCTCATTGGATCATACATGGAAGGACGCGCAGGTCAGTCGGATCTCTTTGATCAGAATCTCCTCTATGTCGATAAAATTGATTTTTTTAAGCCTGCCGGTAGTGGTCACTTTCAAGGAACTTCCTATGCCGTTGCCATGGCCGCAGGCGAGGCACTTACAAATTGCACACCTAAAAAGCTAAAAGCTTGTCTTCTCTCTCGGTCCATAAAAAAACGTGACTCTCTTCTTAAAAAAGATTTTCTTACGTTTTAATTTTCATTCATGTTAAAGTCATTGCATGAGAGAATCAGTATCGGCAGTCTTTGTTACCCAAGAAGAAGTTTATTTTATTAAACGTCAGAACTATCTGGCCGTTTTCCCGGGCTATCATGCAACTCCAGGCGGGAAAGTCGATCAAACAGATCCGACCACACCACTAACTAATGAAATCTGGCCTAAACACATCAATCCGCAAATTCTGCATGCACTCATACGCGAAGTGAAAGAGGAATTAAATTATGATCTGATGGAAGCTGTTGAATGTGGTGAAGTTGAAAGTATCCATGATATTGGGCTTGCCATAACTCCAGAATTTAATCCATATCGTTTTAAAAATTACTATTTCAAAATCAAACTTAAAGAAAAAAAGATTTTTGCCTTCGATTCTGCTGAAGTTGAATATGCCGAATGGTCTCTTCCTGAAGCTTTGTTAGAACGTTATCAAAAAGGGGAGATGCTGGCCGTTCCTCCTGCTATCATGCTGCTTAAAAGTTTTATCGACGATCGCGAACTCTCTCGACCGATCAATATGACGTTACCGCATGATCCTTTAACAGAAGTTCCGATGATCGAATCCATTTGTGGCGTTCGACAATTTCTTCCGCTTTCAAATACATTTCCACCAGCAAGTCGTACAAACTCATTCATCATTGGTGATGATGGCGAAATTAAATATCTTATCGATCCATCGCCGGCCAATGAAGCTGAATTGCAAAAGTTTATTAAATCGATTTCAAAAATTGGATTTGATAGAATTTTTATCACGCACCATCATCCTGACCATTATGAATTTTCACGCGACATCGCAATCCAATTCAAAGTTCCCATGGAGATGAGTGAGTATACTTATAGAAAAATTGGTACTGATTATTTTAAGGGAATTGAAGTTTCATTCAGAAAAGAAGGCGAGATTCTGACGAAAAGTTTAGGTCAAGAAGTTCTCATTTACGAAGTGCCAGGTCACGATGAAGGCCAACTTGCTCTTGCACCAAGATCTCTCAATTGGTTTTTTGCCGGAGATCTCATTCAAACGATCGGCACTGTAGTTATTGGTGATGAAGAAGGCGATATGAAAAAATACTTCGCATCGTTAGAGAGAATTATCAAATTAAATCCGAAAACAATTATTCCTAGTCACGGGATCATTATCGGTGGAACAAATAAACTCACTGAGACACTTCTTCATCGTAAAAAACGTGAAGCGCAGATTGTAGACCTCATGCGCGCGGGAAAAAATGATGATGAAATTCTTGAGGTCGTGTACGTTGGGCTTAAGCCTGAACTTAAACCCTACGCTCTAAAAACAATCTACGCTCATAAGAAAAAAATTAAGGACGATAATCTTTTATAATCTTATCGACGATTTCTGGGTTGAGAAGAGTAGAAGTATCACCGATATTAGTTATATCGTTCTCCACAATCTTTCTTAAAATCCTACGCATAATTTTACCAGAACGAGTTTTAGGGAGTCCTTCAACTATCTGGATGCGGTCAGGTTTTGCAATTGGCCCGATAATTTTTTGAACGACGTCTTTAATTTCTTTTTCCAGTTGCTCCACATTTTTTATTTCACATGAGGTAATGACGAAGGCCATGAGTCCCTGTCCTTTTACAGGATGGGGAAAGCCCACT
>CAMLRB010000335.1 GCA_946482295.1 uncultured Bacteriovorax sp.
AGGTTTACTTCGCCCTTTTGATAGTAGCATGTCAGAAATCGAATTTAACCTTTCTATTGCTTCAGATGCGAGTTGAGTATTCAATCTTTCATTAGACGATAATAGTTTTAATTTATTCAATACTGATAAAGGGGATCGAATGTCATGGGCAACTTGATTGGCCAATTCTATTTTTTCATTTTCCACTTGTTGTTCGTGAAGTTTTTTTTCAGAAATCTTATTGGAATCAACTAGCTTTTCAAGCTGAATTAAAACAGGTGCCCAAAAGCTTCCTTTTGAAATAATGCAATTATTAGATTTTAAAACGTTCTCAATGCCAATATACAATTCACTATTCATCTGACTGACTTTTTTTATTAAAAGCAAGATAAGAGTAATCGTAAATAGCATCAGTAAGGTTACTAGGACCGACAAACTATCCAAATTAACGAGTGTCTTCTCCTGAGGTGTTTCATGAAAATCTAAACACACCTTACCCCAATATGCATTTTTCAAAATTCGATCGAAATAAACTTTTGAGCAAAGATAAGGATGATCTTTATCGACATCGTTATCTTTGAGGATTGAATATTTCTTAATTATTTTGTTTTCTTGCAGGATGTTTAATTTTCTTTGGGCTTCTAGAAGATTGTCTATAATTAGATCTTCATAAATATTATCACTTATTAATTTTAATGAGTTTTCACGATATGTTTTAATTGTCGTGTCTTGTGCAAGATCTTTTTCTTTGGTAAATAAATAAAAGAAGCCACTCAATATGCAGATGACTAAAACTACGAGCAACGTGAAGAATAGTTTTAACTTTTTAGTATTCATGCGAGTGGGTGAGGTTGTTTGTTGTAAATAATGTCAGTGCCAAAAACTTGTTCGAATCTTTTCGTATTTATATTTTTCAATTCAAAATGCCCGCAATAATAAGTTTGCATGGAATCAGATTCCGCAAAAGAAACATCTCTACTCAAATCTTTGATCCCAAGGATTTCTTCTGGGTTAAGTGTATAAACTTTGATGTCGATTGGTTTAAAATTTAATACATACCTAGAACTTTTTTTAAACCAATCGATATTAGCATCAGATTTTAGATAGTAATAGAAATGATCCATCGGCGAGATTAGTTTCTTAGATTTTTTCCCAACGAAATGAAGATTATCAAGCAATATAAAGTGTGCAAAGTACGCAATACTTTCAACTAAGTCGTTCATGATGCCAGACAAAGAAAAATCCGCTTTTGTATCAATGAAGAAAAAAGATTTTTTCTTATATTTGCCAAAGGCGCTTACAATGCAAGTAAAAACATCTGCATTTTGGGATATTATACCTAACTTTAGGTCCAAACCTTTTTTCATGCAATTTTTAAAAATTTCAAAATTTTCAATATTAAGCAATTGGCGAATTTCATTTGAAGTGAGCCAATAAGGAGGGGTTCCAGAATGCCAACACAAAAGTAATGAATCTCTTTCAATTAATTCATTTTTACTGGCCATCATTGCCTTTACGCAATTTACATGAGCAGCAAAACCATTTGAAGTTTTAAAGTTTCCAAACATTGCATTTAATTCTGATAGCGTTCTTCTCTCAATAAATTCAGAATAAGCTTTCTCTATGGACTCCAAAATATCGTGACTAGTTCCGAAGCCTTTATGAGTTCCACTCTTTATAATAAAGTGCTTTAAGCTGGAAGAAAGTGAATTATGCACAATCTCGAATTTAGAATTCGGGAAGCGTTCTTTTATAAATTGCAATGTGTCGTTTACTTTATTTTCCAAGAATAAGTCTCAGCACCAGATTTATTCAAAGCAGACAGATCTATGTTTTTTTTAGCAAGAATGAAACCGTAGTCGTAATAGAGTGGATATACTAAAACATCTTTAAGAAGATTTTCTCCAAGAGTTTTGATCTTACTATATCTTTTTTGAGAATTAAGTTCTGTGCTGATTTCGTCTATCAGGATTTTATAATTGTTATCACCAGTGATAGGAGTCCAAACGAGAGGACGGGAGGGATTAAAGGTTACAACTAAGCTTGATCTCAAATCAATTGAAGACAAATCATTATTTACTAAGGCAACGTCAAAAGTATTTTTTTTGATGAGTTCTGAATAATGAGAAAAATCTTTATAGAAACTTATTTCAACTTTTTTAGTTAATTGTTTTATGGCAGTCAATAGCTCGGGCTGCAAGCTTTTTGGCAATAAAATTTTAATCTTTTTGAGCTTGGATACCGCTAATTTAGGAAGCGTAGAATTTAACCTTAATAACTCCTCATCAGTAATTCTACCTGGCCCAAAGGGCAAAAAAAGTTGCTTAGATCTTGTTAAGTTATTTTTCTCAAAAAAAGTTTCGTTTTTTAGAATTAGATCAAGTTCATTTTTGATTTGAATTCTTTCATCAAAATTTAAAGTGTTTGGATTGAGAGATAGCCAATATGAAAAGCCGATATTCATTTTATAAACGTAGTATCCATTTCTTTGAAATTCTTCAATTTCATTTAGAGAGATTGTAGAGGTGGGCCAGATGATATCCATGTCCAACAATTTATTAGC
>CAMLRB010000336.1 GCA_946482295.1 uncultured Bacteriovorax sp.
CAGTTCCTTTAAATCTGGTCCGTTACCTGAGTTTTTAACTCTTTTATAACGCCTAGTCTTTTTATTTTTGGCGTAAATTCCCTTATTTTTTTTCGAGCTACGCGACATTGTTGGACGCTTCGATGACTTTTTCTTTTTAGAAGCCGCGTTTGTCTCTAAAGAAAAAAGAGTGAAAATCATCACGACGAGCATTGTTAAGCATTTGATATTTTTCATTCGTTCATTGTGACTCACCTCTTTACTTAGTGGCAAGCTTCATAGCACAATCCGCTTACTTAATTTTTTATCAAGGTAAGTAATCTGCGTTCTAGTAAGTATATTGCTTTTAACAAGCCCTACGGAATTCTTTGTCAGTTCACCGGTGAAAACGTGAATGAGACGCTCACGCCTTTTGGATTTCCAAAAGATGTATATGCGGTTGGAAGACTTGATAAAGATTCAGAGGGCCTTCTCATTTTAAGTGATGATGGTACTTTCATCGATCAGCTTCTCACACCCAAATACGACAAAGAAAAAACCTATTGGGTGCAAGTTGAAAATATTCCCACGGAAGATGCTCTTGAAAAACTTCGTCGTGGTGGAATCGTCATTCAAGATTACAAAACTAAACCCGCAAAAGTGAAAATCCTCGATCCGCAACCCGAAGTTGCTCCGCGAGTTCCCCCCATTAGAGAGCGAAAAACTGTTCCTACATGTTGGATTGAAATCACAATCAGTGAAGGAAAAAATCGTCAGGTGAGACGCATGACGGCCGCTGTGGGCCTCCCTACTTTGCGTCTAGTTCGCATGAAAGTTGGAAAATTTGCATTGGGAGATCTGGCGCCTGGAAGTTGGATCGAAATCAAAAAAGAAGACATTCTTTAATTAGGCCCAAGAAGAAATCTGGGCCTAATTCGTTATCTAGTTGCTGCTTTTTTGATAAAGACATTCGTAACTTGGTATATCGATTTTATAATCCATTTTTACATGGAGAAGTCCTGCATGATCCACACTTAATGACTCAGAGATTTGCCATTTCTTTTCAACATTGCTTGTAGCGCGAGCTTTTTTAAAGTTGATGTTTTCAGAATTTTCCGACGATTCAAATTGAGTCATGTGATAATAAGTCGTCCACTGCTCTTTTTCTTTATATTTTTTCCCATCAAATTTGGCGTAGATATAAAAGAGTTTTCCAGGTTGAGAAATGTCTTCACTGGGCAGTGTCTCATCCATTTTTACTGTCATGAGTTTTGAATTTTGAGAGAAGAAAACAAGAACGTAAGATTGGCAGTTCATACCTGAAACGAGTGTATACTCACCACTCCAAAGTGATTCATTTGGAGTTTGAACTGTGGCCAATACTGGTGATGTCGTTAAAACACTGAATAAAATTGCAGCGATCATTTTTTTCATAAGTCCTCATTTGTTTAAATAGATTTGGATTATATGAAACTTTTTTTAGGCCAAACACAACATTAGATCAAAACTTACTCGCATAAAACGTCCCGACGGACATCAACTCTAAACTTTCTTGCGATCTTTATACTCGCGCTCTTTGTGAGCTCCATCAGACAGACCATATTTTTCTTCAACACCAAGTTGATTGATCAATGTTGAGATTTCGTTTTTATCGTCTGATTTAACAACAGCGATATACGTTTTGATTTTTTTCTCGAGGACCTCTCCCCTTTCATAAAGCGCTTCAAATCGCACTTCACCAACTGCGAGAGCTTTTAATTCCGGAATCATTTTCGCTGCTGACTGCGCAGTTGCATTGAACATCGTGTTTCGACATTCCTGATCGGCCTTAATCTGGTGATGATTGCCGAATTGATCTTTGAGTTCCAGGCGATGTTTTTCACATGGCTTTCCGCAATCTCTAAAGCTTGAGCCTTTGCTCATAAAGGCCGCAAACACACAATGCTCCATATGAAATGAAGGCATGTATTGGTGAATTGTGACTTCCATTTTTTCGGAGTGCCCATTTTCCATCAGCGATTTTAATTGCACGGAATTGAGATCGTAACTTGCACTCACCGACTCCAAACCTTTAATCAGGAAATAATCAGCGGTTATTGAATTAGTGACGTTCAAACTGAAGTCGCCTTTTAAGCGAAACTTCTTTTCGAGTTTGCGGAAATATTCAAGGGCCCCTAAATTGCGGATGAGAATCACATCTGGATTGGCGCGTTCAATAATCTTGAAATTGTAATATTCATTCGGCTTTAAAATTCTCGTCGTCGCAATTCCAACCGTCAGCCCTGCTGATCGCAACATCTCTACACTTTCAGCGTAACCTTTTCCGAATTCGTAATCAAGATAGACAACACCGACGTCATCTTTAAGAGATGAAGCAAATTTAAGTAGGTCATGAACCTGATCAATTTCCCGTAAGAGAATATTTAACTTTGGTGCAAGAGCGTTTTTCACTGCCTTGCTTGGAAGTTCAAAAGAATTCATCACAAGCGGAGATCGTTTCACTCTCGCCTGCATCATCGCTTCAGTAAAATCACGACGAACATTTTTTAAAACTTTCTGATGT